>DIMZ01000236.1:8178-14034 GCA_002425825.1 Cloacimonetes bacterium UBA5553
ACGTGGCTAAGATGGTGAAACTCATCCCCTTCCATGATAACAAGTTTGCTGTTTGCAGTAAGTTCTTGCAGGTAGTAAGAAGGCATGCTTTAGCTAAAATAGTCTCTTAATTTGGATAGAAAGCTCTTGCCGGGCTTCAGTTCACGCTTGTGATCGAATTCTTTTAGTCTGGTGTAAAGCTCGGTTTCCTCTTTATTTAGCTTGGTTGGGGTTACAACAATGGCGCGCACAATTTGATCCCCGCGGGAATAGCTATTAAGGCCCTGAATGCCTTGCCCTTTCAGGCGGAACAATCTACCGCTCTGGGTGCCTGATGGAACCTTCATCTTTACTGAACCGGTAAGAGTGGGTACTATTATCTCGTCACCCAACACGGCTTGGGAAACGCTAATCGGGAATTCGAGCACGATGTTATTGCCATCCCGCTCAAAAACATCATCCTGCTTCTCGTGGATTAGCACCAGAATGTCACCACGTGTGCCACCGCGCGGGCCTACGTTACCTTGCCCACGCAGACGGATGTACTGACCTTCTTCCACGCCAGCGGGGACTTTAACGTTAATCTCCTTAGCCTTGCCCTTACGGCCTTCGCCATAGCATTGTGTGCATTTGTTCTTAATAATCTTGCCTTCACCACGGCAGGAAGGGCATTCGGACACGGTTTGCATCTGCCCGAAGAGGGATTGGCGTATTTGCCGCACTTGTCCGGTTCCCCGGCATTGGCTACAGGTTTCGCTGGCTCCATCGGAACTGCCTGAGCCTCCGCACTTGTCACAGGATTCTTTGGTGCCAATTTTTATGGTCTTTTCCACGCCAACGGCTATCTCTTTTAAGCTGAGTGACAGCTCTATCTGCAGGTCTTCACCGCGGTTGGAACTGCGCTGACTTCTGCCGCCAAAGCCACCACCAAAGATGCTTTCAAATATGCCGCCAAAGCTATCGCCAAAAATGTCGTTCAGATCACCACGATGAGTGAAGTTTTCCCAAGAGAAGCCGCCTGCGCCAAATTGGTTTTCTATTCCGGCGTGTCCATATTGATCGTAAAGCTGACGTTTATCTTTGTCGCTAAGTATCTCATAAGCTTCACTGGCTTCCTTAAACTTCTCTTCTGCTTCCTTGTTATCCGGGTTTTTGTCCGGGTGGAACTGCATGGCAAGCTTACGGTATGCCTTCTTTATGGTTGCGTCATCTGCTGATTTCTCTACTCCCAGCACTTCATAGTAATCACGTTTCGCCATTTATTCTCCTGATGTGTGTAGCTATTTTGGGGCAATTGCGCCTTTGTCTGTATGGTCGGATTAACGCCGGATTTACCCTGATTGTGTCAAGGCAAATCCGAGCGTATCCATATATTTCGTTATCTTGTTAGGTTTTATTTATCGTCAACAACTTCGAAATCGGCATCTATTGGCCCGTCTTGTTTCGGGCTTTCCTGTTGCCGCCCACCCTGGGCAAAGTCTTCGGGATTAAAGCCTGCGGCATTAGGATCGAAGCCAGCACCACCAGCACCTTGTTGCTGTTGCATGTTTGCGTAGATTATCTCGCCCAGCTTTTGAGCTTTCTTAGCCAGGTTTTCCTTAATGCTGTTCATTTGCTCGGCTTCTGTGGCTTTATCCATTTGCTCTTTGGCGCTCTTAATCTCTGCTTCCAGCTCGCTTTTTTCGGTTTCTGAAAGCTTTTCGCCATACTCGCCCAAGCTCTTTTCAGTGCTGAAGATCAAGGCATCCAGCTCATTCTTTGCGGTAATGAATTCCTGGCGTTTCTTGTCTTCATCGGCGTGCATCTCGGCATCTTTTATCATGCGTTCGATGTCTTCTTTGCTAATGTTGCCGGCGCGGTCAATCTTAATGGACTGCTCTTTGCCGGTGCCTTTGTCTTTGGCAGATACATGTAATAGGCCATTGGCATCTATGTCGAAGGTAACTTCAATCTGCGGAATGCCGCGAGGGGCAGATGGTATGCCCACCAAATCGAAACGGCCTAAAGACTTGTTGTCTGTTGCCATGGGGCGTTCACCCTGCAAAACATGGATGGTTACGGCAGTCTGGTTATCTGCTGCAGTAGAGAATACCTGGCTCTTCTTGGTAGGAATAGTGGTGTTTCTATCGATAAGCGGAGTCATTACGCCGCCAAGGGTTTCGATACCAAGTGACAGCGGGGTAACGTCCAGTAGCAGAACGTCACTAACGTTGTCATCACCGGAGAGAATTGCACCTTGAATGGAAGCACCAATTGCCACCACTTCATCAGGATTAAGGCTACGGTTAGGCTTTTTGCCAAAAAACTTTTCCACTGCTTCTTGCACAGCCGGAATACGAGTGCTTCCGCCAACTAACAACACTTCCTGGATGTCCGAATTGCTAAGCTTGGCATCCTGCATGGCTTTGCGGCAGGGGCCGAGGCTGCGTTCCACCAGGTCGGCAGTTAAGCGGTTAAATTCTGCCAGGCTAAGATCAAGATTCAGGTGCTTAGGCCCGGTGGCGTCAGCGGTTATAAAGGGCAGGTTAATGTTTGTGCTCTGGGTGCCAGAAAGCTCTATCTTTGCTTTCTCTGCAGCTTCACGCAGGCGTTGCATAGCCATAGGGTCTTTGGACAAGTCCATACCTTCCTGCTTCTTAAATTGCTCAAGTATCCAGTCTATCACACGCTTGTCGAAATCATCACCACCGAGGTGTGTGTCGCCATTGGTTGCCAATACTTCCACCACGCCCTGTGAGATATCCAGAATGGAGATGTCGAAAGTACCGCCACCAAGGTCATAAACGGCAACTTTCTGCTCTTTCTTGTTTTCCATACCGTATGCCAAAGCTGCGGCTGTGGGTTCGTTAATAATTCTCTTTACTTCCAATCCGGCAATGCGTCCCGCGTCTTTGGTAGCCTGACGTTGGTCATCGTTAAAGTAAGCCGGCACAGTGATAACAGCTTCGGTAACTGCCTGGCCAAGATAAGCTTCGGCGGTTTCTTTCATCTTACCAAGCACCATTGCCGATATTTCCTGCGGGGTAAAGTCCTTATTCTCGCTATCGATATGCACGGCAGCCTGGTTCTTTATGCCGGAGATTACCTTGAAGGGTACTTGCTTAATTTCTTCGCCAACTTCGCCATAGGAGCGACCCATGAAGCGTTTTATGCTGAATACGGTGTTTTGCGGGTTGGTAACTGCCTGGCGTTTTGCCAATTGGCCAACCAAACGCTGTCCATCTTTTGTAAAACCTACCACGGAAGGAGTGGTTCTGGTGCCTTCCGCATTTGCGATAACTACAGGCTTTCCGCCTTCTACAACGGATACGCAAGAGTTAGTGGTTCCGAGATCAATTCCTATTATTTTTCCCATTTATTCCTCCTGGGATTTCATATTTATATTGTTGTTGCCGCTGGAAACTGCCACACGTGCCGGACGGATAACCTTATCGTGCATCGTGTAGCCATTCTGAATCACCGCGGCTATAGTGTTTTCTTCATAGTCACTGGGTATATGTGCCAAAGCGTCATGATACTCAGGGTCAAAGGCAAGACCTAATACTTCCATGCGCTTGATGCCTTCTTTTTCCAATGTTTGAATTAGCTGCTTTTCTATCATCGATATGCCTTTGCCAAAGGAACTCTCCAGCTCTTCCGGGCTTGCCTGAATCATTGCCCGTTCAAAGTTATCGGCAACGTCGCAGATGTCCAATGCCAGCTTCTGGGTGGCAAGCTTTATCCAATCCGCTTTCTCTTGATGTGAACGCTTGCGATAGTTCTCAAATTCTGCCATGCAACGCAGGTATTTATCTTTCCAGTCCAAAGCTTCCTTTTCGTAGTCTATGGCTGTTTCATTGGTTTCGGTGCTGTTTGCTTCCTGTTCCTTATTGTGCTTTTTGCTCATTTCCTTCCCTCGTGCTGGGCTACAATCATGCCCCGCCGTGTAGTATTAGTAATTGTGCTGGTTACATCACGTATTAGCGGTATCAGCTTCCGGTAATCGGTTCTAATAGGTGCCAAAACTCCCAAATAGCCCGGAATGCCAAACACTTCATACCTGCCATAGATAAGGGCAAAGTCTGCCCACTCGCTCTGAGAAAAGTCTTCTCCCATCACTACATTCACCGCCAGAGCAGAATCGTTGTTTCGCATCGTGTTCAGCAGATAGTCTTGCCTTTGAATAAGATTCATAAACTTCAGAATGTTCTCTTTGGAATCAAACTCCGGCTGCTCCAAAAACTTGATGCTGCCATCGTAGTGAATAAAAAAGTCACTAATCTCTATAAACGCCTTATGCAGCTCCAGCAAAAACTGACGGACAATGCTGTTTTCCACATTATTCTTCATTTCCACCAGCACGCGATTGGCAATGTCATACACTTGCAAGCCGACCAGTTCATCATTAAGATAGCGCACCAGCTTGCGAAGCTGTTGCTCGGTGAGGTCGTTGTCACACTTCATGATAACCGTTTTGTCCAGCCCAGAATCCATGCTGATTACAAAGATGAACTTGCGCTCTCCGATGGAAAACACATCCAGCTTAGCAAGATAACCGCTGGACACCTCTGGCTCGGCAACAAAAGATAGCTGATCGGTTTCCTTTGCCAATATCTGCATTATGTAATGCAGCGCACGCGGAGTGTCTTTGTAGTTGTGAATCAGTAATTCACGCAATACATCCATGCGCGGATACATAACCTGCTCGTGCTCTGGCTCAATGTGCTTCAAATAGGCTCGATACCCGCTGATGGTTGGCACTCTGCCAGCGGAAGTGTGAGGCTGGGATATCAGGTTATGCTGCTCCAGCTTCAGCAAATCCAAACGCAAGGTGGCAGATGACACTTCGGTTAAATACTTCTCGTTCAATATGCGTGAAGACACCGGCTCACAGCTACTGATGAATTCATCCACCAAAGCTGAAAGGGTTTCATTTAATCGTATTTCGTTCTTCTTCATTTCTAACCGCCTGCTGTTTCTTAGCAGTCAACTGCCTCATCTGCTAATCTGGAGACAAACTAATCAAGTTTAGAAAATTGTCAATCGAAAAGTGAGAGTGCTAAGAATACAGAATACAAAATGACCAGGGCAGAACACCAAGCCTTTCTTTCAATAAAGAATCAGTGAAATCTGCGTCATCTGCGTTCTAATAATTTCAGATCACTCCCACCCCTTCCTCTGTCTTTCCCGGCTTGATCGGGAATCCAGCCCTTTGTTACTCTGTCACTCTGTCACTCCGTCACTTTATCACACTCCACTATACTGGGGGGTGACAAAAACCAATAATTTGGACAAAAATCATATTTATTTGTGCCCATGCACTCCCAAGCCGGATTACAGAGCAACATTGATCTGATAGACCATCCGTAGCAAGGTAGCCACAAACCTGTTTTGAGCAAACAAGGATGCGACAGAAAATGAAATTGACAGATATCGATAAACCTGAGATGTGTTATTTTTTCCAAAATGGTCTAAATGGTAATTCCTACAAGGAGATTAAACTCATATGGCGCTCAAGAAAAGCGAATTATACAGCTCAATCTGGCAGGCATGCGATCAACTGAGGGGAGGCATGGATGCATCTCAATACAAGGATTACGTTCTTGTACTTCTCTTCGTGAAATACGTATCGGATAAATACGGCAAAGACCCCGACCCCGTGATCGTGATCCCCAAAGGAAGCCAACATGCCATTGGCGGCACGTTCCCAGTCTCCGGAACCGATAAAAGCAAGAGTGTTCTTGAACTCAAGCAATCCTTTGAGGCCTAGGTTGAAGCACATGTTGAGTAGAACTGACTGGCGAACCTCGTCTAGCCCATTGTAAACATCGGGTATCTCATCAAGCAGCCCCTGCTCGAAGTCTTGAATATCTCGCTCCAGCATGGCATAAGCCTCTT
>DIMZ01000230.1 GCA_002425825.1 Cloacimonetes bacterium UBA5553
CTCCATGTTACTTGGCTTCAAACGATCGGAATGCTTCTTGGTCGTCTTGAGTTTATTGTGGTGTTCCTAGCCATTATCAAAGCAGTAAAAGATACCTCTCATGTGATACATAAATAGTCACTGGAACTTATTAGCTATAAAAGAACAGCTCTTTATCGGTATCTAACCAGCTATAATGCACTTGGCCAACATAGATGGTATGGTCGCCACTACGTACCTGGCTAACCACTTCGCATTCAAAATTTGCAATCGCATCTTTAAGAATGGGTAGCTTATGCAGCTTTCCGGCAAAGTGTTTCACATCACCGGCAGTGAATTTATCTATGTCTCTGCCAGAGTTTGACCCGCAGAGGGTTAAGAGTTCTTTTTGCTCTTTGGCAGGGAACACCAGATTGAAGTATCTAACGCCTTCCAAACAATCATGAGAATAGCGAGTGTGTCCAATGGAAATGGCGAACATAGGGGGCTGAATTGAGGTGCGCATGAACCACTCTATGGTGATTAGGTTATAGTTGCCATCCGGCTTCTCGGTTACAGCTAATGCCACTTTGGCAGGTAGGTGTACTCTGGCATAGGCGGCGGGTAGTTCTGATATTTGCATCATATTAAGTATGCTCCTTGAGTGTGCTATACAAAACAAGATATGGCAATAAGGCAGATTTCCAAATAAAGCATTTGCCAAGTGCGTTAATATGCATATCATTTAGGTAGGATATAATAAAACACACAAGGTGGTAACCATGTTCAATGAGGAAACACTTAATAAATACAAGCCCNNAATAATAAAGGCATACAAAGACCTGCTGTTTGAACGCACCGCGGACTATATGGCAATCAGCTATCAACGCCAGGGCAGAATGTTTACCTATCCGCCCAATTTGGGGCAGGAAGCCATTCATATAGCATCGGGCATGGTGTTAAAGAACGAAGACTGGCTGGTTCCTGCTTTTCGCGAGCTTGGAGCATGGCTGGCAAAGGGAGTATCACTAAAAGAGATATTCTTATACTTCAAGGGAAATGAAGATGGCTCCCGCTTTCAGGCTGCTAATAGGATGTTACCGGTCTCGGTGCCCATAGCTTCACAGCTTGTGCATGCGGCAGGAATAGGCTATGCCATGAATTATAAACAAGAGAAAGCCGCAGTATTTGCCTATGTGGGAGATGGCGGAACCTCCGAAGGTGACTTTCACGAAGCACTAAACTTTGCAGCAGTATGGAATGCACCTGTAGTTTTCATTGTTCAAAACAATCAATTTGCCATCTCTGTACCGCTAAGGATACAAACCAAGTCTATAAATCTGGCAGTAAAAGGTGTGGCTTATGATGTTCCTTCCATCGTGGTGGACGGCAATGACCTCTTTGCCATGTATGAGGTGCTGGAATATGCCCGCAACCATGCCATAAGCGGTAAGGGGCCAATGCTGATAGAGGCGAAAACCTTCCGGGTTGGAGCGCACACTACCTCCGATGACCCAACCAAGTATCGCACCAAAGAAGAGGAAGAGGCCTGGGCGATTAAAGACCCTTTGAAGCGGTTAAAGGGATATATTGCACATAACAAGCTGCATGACTTTGCTAATGAAAACGCCCTGATAGCAGAATTTAAGAAGAAGATTGATGCCGAATTCGAGGCTGCGGAACAGCACGGGGATTATAAGCTGGACGATGTATTTGGTTACATGTACGAAGAGCTTCCTTCTGAGCTGAAGAGGCAGAAGAATGCATTAGAGAACTACTACCAGAACTCAGGAGGTGCAAAATGAAGGTGATGAACTTAGTACAGGCTATTAATGATGCCCTGGACATAAAACTGGCAGAAGATAAGAACGTGGTGGTTTACGGTGAAGATGTGGGTGTGGAAGGTGGAGTTTTTCGCGTAACCGAAGGCTTGCAACTAAAGCATGGTGCAGATCGTGTGTTTGATTCGCCTTTGGCAGAGTCAGCAATTGCAGGCACAGCACTGGGTATGGCGATAGCGGGCATGAAACCTGTGATAGAAATGCAGTTTGACGGCTTTGTATATCCCGCCATGAATCAGATACTATCGCACCTATCCCGTTTTAGAAACCGCACCAGAGGCAAGTTTAGCGTGCCTGCGGTTATCCGCATTCCCTACGGCGGTGGCATTAATGCTCTTGAGCACCATTCGGAAAGCCCCGAAGCCTATTTCGGTCATACTCCCGGGCTAAAGGTGGTAATCCCATCTACGCCATACGATGCCAAAGGCTTATTGATTGCTGCAATAGAAGATCCCGATCCGGTTATCTTTATGGAGCCCAAGCGTATATATCGCGCCATTAAGCAAGAAGTTCCGGACGAGAAGTATAGCATTCCGCTCGGGAAAGCCAAAGTGCTTAGTGCCGGCGAGCATGTAACTGTAATAGCCTACGGCGCAATGATTCGTGAAGCGCAAAAGGCAATTGTGCTGGCTAAGCAAAAGGGAATCTCGGTGGAGCTTATCGATCTACGCAGTATCTGGCCAATTGATAGAGACACTATCCGCGAATCCGTGCGAAAGACGGGTAGAGTGCTGATAGTTACCGAAGCAGCACAGAGCTATGGCCCTGCTGCTGAGCTGATCAGCATTGTGAGTGAAGAAGCCTTTCTGTCGCTGGAGGCACCACCAACCAGATTAACCGGATTTGATACCACTATTCCTCTTCCTTTGGGCGAGAAGTTCTATATGATTAGTCCCGAGCGCATTATGTTCGAGATAGAAAAGCTGGTTAGGTATTAGGAGGACAGATGAACTACGTATTCAAATTTCCCGACATTGGTGAAGGCCTGGAAGAAGGCAAGATAATTGAGTGGTACGTGGAAAAAGGCCAAAGCATTAGCTCTGGTGATGCATTGGTGAAGATGGAAACGGATAAAGTGGTAACCGACATTCCCAGCCCGAAAAGCGGAATCATAGTACAGCGTTTTGGCGCGATTGGTGATACAGTGAAGGTTGGTAATGCTCTGGTGGAGATAGAAACTGAGGCTGGTGAGGCAACAATGGCAAGTGCGTCTGAACCAGCTAAAGCTAACAGAACCGAAGCAATAGACGAAAAAGGCTTTGGGGTGGTAGGTACTATCGAAGTGGCGGGAGACGGAGCATATCTGCCATCCAGCAACGAAGGCATTGCCTCCGAACCGGTTGTGCAGGCCAAATCACACAAAGTACTCGCTACACCCGTGGCAAGAGCTATGGCAAAAGAACGCGGGATTGATATAAACTTAGTTACGGGCACTGGCCCGGCAGACAGAGTAACCTCAAAAGATATAGAGAAACATCGTTCTGGCTCGGAAGCAGTTGGCTTGGTTCAGACACCAAAGATGCAAGATGCTGCACCACAAACAGAGCATGAATTTGTACCATTAACCCAAATTCGTAAGACCATAGCCAAAAACATGCTACGTTCCAAGCAAAACGCAGCGCACATGAGCGTGATGGACGAGATTGAAGTTTCAGAACTGGTAACCAAAAGAGCCATGATGAATGCCAAACTGCAGGGCACCAAGCTTAGCTACCTGCCATTCATCATAAAAGCCATATCCATAGCTCTGAAAAAACACCCGGTGCTAAATGCAGAGTTGGACTTTGATAATGAGCGCATTATCTATAAAAAGCGCATCAACATCGGCTTGGCAATGGATACCGATGATGGCCTGGTTGTGCCTGTTGTCCGCGATGCCGATAGAAAGTCGCTTATCCAATTAGCAGATGAGATAGCCCTGTTTGCCGATAAAGCTAAAAGCCGCAAGCTAAGCCTCGATGATATGCGTGATGGCACGTTCACCATTACCAGTTACGGCTCAATCGGTGGCTACTTTGCTGTTCCGGTGATAAACTACCCTCAAAGCGCGATATTTGGCGTGGGGCGTATATCCGACAAACCGGTTATAAAAGACAACGCGGTAGTGCCCGGAAAGGTGATGCCTATCTCCATGAGCGTGGATCACCGCATAGTAGATGGGGGAGAGGTGGCTCGCTTTCTGAATTTTGTTCTTGAGATGCTGGCTGAGCCCATGCTTCTGCTTGCCTACGAAGGAGGCGAAAGATGAATTATGACCTTGTTATAATCGGTTCTGGGCCTGCTGGTTATGTAGCAGCCATTAAAGCAGGACAGACTGGGCTGAAAACCCTGGTGATAGATCGTAAGTACATTGGCGGAATGTGCCTGAACTGGGGCTGTATTCCCACCAAAAGCATTCTGGAAAGCGCAAAGCTATTCAAACGCATAAAGCATGGAGCTTCTGAGTTTGGCATTAGCGGTTTTGATCCCGATGGCTTGGTGTTCGATTGGGTTCAGGCAGTTAAACGCAGCAAGTCCATTGTACAAAAGCTGGGGCGAGGCATAGAGTATCTGTGGAAAAAGAATGGCGTAGAATATCTTAAAGCTGAAGCCAGGATTGTCTCTCCTACAGAGGTAGAGGCAGACAACCGCATAATCAGTGCTAAGAACATCATTATTGCCACAGGCTCAAAGCCCAGGCAGCAGAATAGCTTTAGCGATGCTATAGAGCTTGAGGATTTCTTTAGCTTGGAGCAGCTTCCCGAAAAGCCTCTGCTCTTTGGTAGGGGCGCAATCATTCTGGAATTTGCCCAGTTCTTTAGTATGCTGGGCAAGAAACCCATAATAGTAAGTACAGGGCTGCCATTAATCCCCAAGCTGGATGATTACCTTGAGGCTTATATTAGCAAGCGGCTTAAAAAGGATAAGATTAGCATAATCCCCCAGGATGAGCTTGACACACTAGACGGCAAGCTGTATCACAAAGACCAGCCTCTTGATTATGACCGGGCTATTAACTGCAATCTGCGAGAGGCTGTGTTGCCGGACATGAACATCGAACTGGAGCTTAGGGATGGTTATATAAATACAGATGAGCATTACAGAAGCTCGGTGCCAGGTATCTATGCTGCCGGGGATGTGAATGGAATTAGCTATCTGGCGCATGCTGCCTCAGCTCAGGGAGTGGCTATTATTAACCATATTAACGGTGTAGTAAGTGAACCTCAGACGAATTATCCTATAAACATCTACGGCGATCCGGAGATTGCTCAGCTTGGTCTTACGGAATCCGAGCTAAAGGCAGCAGGTCGAGAGTATCAGATAAAAGAGATGGGGCTGAATGCCAACGGTAAAGCCTTGACCGAAGGTGCATCTGAGGGCTTCATC
>DIMZ01000171.1:0-4847 GCA_002425825.1 Cloacimonetes bacterium UBA5553
CAAGCTGCTGGACTTGATGCAAAACTTTGGTGAAGACACACTATTTATCCTTAGCGAAAGCCTGAAGCCCGCTGCTTCATTAATAAGTAATCGCATGATAATCTACTCTCCCACTCCCAAGCTGGATTTTGCCCGCACAGTGCGTGAGTTCTTTTGCCCCAAGCCCATAGGCGAGCTAATCCACCCCCGCGCTATAGTTCATCCCCAGGCAAAGCTGCACCCAAGTGTACGCATCGGAGCTAATTGTATAATTGGCAATTGTAGCATTGGTGAGGATTGCGAGATTCAAGACAATAGCATCATCACCGATGGAGCTGTTATTGGAAACCGCGTGCGTATCCTGCATAACTGCATTATCGGCTCGGAGGATTTTGGCCCTATCCGCATGGATGACAATAGCGTAATCCTTTTTCCGCAAATTGGCAATGTGCTGATTGAAGACGATGTGGAGATATTCGCTGGAACCATTGTGGGACGTGGCACCCTGGCATCCACCATCATAAAAAAGGGGGTGAAGATAGATGCCATGTGCCAGATTGGGCACAACACCTATATTGGTGAAAACACAGTAATAACGACCAACAGCATCATTCTTGGCAGTGCATCAATTGGCAGGAACAGCTATGTTGGCTCGCACTCCGTAATCCGCAACGAATGCAAGATTGGCAATGAGGTACTGATCGGCATGGGAAGCGTGGTTACCAAATCCATACCCGACAATGTGGTAGTGCTTGGCAATCCAGCCCGCATAGTCCGGGTAAATGAAGAGCCCTTTAAATTCTGATTATAAATGAAAAGCGAGTATAGTATGAGACGCGTTTTGGCAATTGGAGCACATCCCGATGATGTGGAATTTGGTTGTGGTGGCACACTGATAAAGCACCTGCAAGCCGGGGACAAGGTAACCATTGTGCACATGAGCTGTTCGGACTGCGAGAACATAGACGGCAGACAGATACGCAAAGCTGATATCAGTCGCACAGAAGCCCTGGCAGCCGCAGAGGTTATTGGCGCAGATTGCATCCTGTTACCCTTCAAAGACCAGGAGATACCCTTTAACCGAGAATCAATCTTTGCCATTGAACGCCTGATTGTTGACCGCAAGATTGATACAGTTTACACACATTGGAGTGGTGACTCACACCAGGATCACATAAACACGCTACGCTCTGTTCTGGCAGCCGCCAGGCACGTGGACAGGATATTCCTTTACGAACAAGTGCCGCTGCCCCGGGTTGGCAACATATCTGCCGAGGTGAACTACTATGTGGACATCTCAGCCCAGTACAAGCAAAAGGAAGCAGCCTGCCTGAAACACGAAAGCCAGGTGGATCAAAAGTATGAAGATACTATTATAAAAGGTGCTCGTGCCTTAGCCGAATACCGCGGCTGTCAATGCAACTGCATGTATGCCGAAGCCTTCGATGCAGTAAAGGTTATAGAGCGTTAATCAGTCTATACCAAAGTGTTTAGTGGCATACTCGTATGCTTCCGGCGTGTCCACGTCTATCCACTGATTTGGCTTGTTCAGGCTTATGGCTTGTATGCGCCTGGCTGACATAAGCTCACTTATTGCCCCGCTGATAGATTCCACACCCCTGGCAACAGCCGTTTCTACAGCAGCAAAGAAATCGGCTTCCAGCCTGAAGATACCACAATCCAAGGCGTTATAGTCTTTCAGCTCTTTGCCAATGCGAATAATATGGCTGCCACTGGTTAACACCTTGGTGGCGTCATCAATGTCGAAGTTGTCATGTATAAAAGGGTCTGTTAACAGCAGATTTGTTCTCTGAGGTTCATCAACCACCTGCTTAATTGCCGTCACCTTTACCAGATGATCGCACATGCTAAGCACAATCGGGTCCCCAGCTGCAAATGCCATAGCCTTATAAACTGAGATGCCATTCCCCCGTTCCCACTCCGTATTTTCAATAAAAGTTATGGGGATACCGGCATCATAAGAGACGAGATAATCTCTAATCTCCTGCTGTCTGTAGCCAACCACCAAGCCCAGACTATCTATTCCGGCGCATCTTAGCTGCCGGATGATAGTGGATAATATGCTCCCATCGCCAAAAGGCAACAGGGTTTTTGGGGTTTTGTTGCTGAGGTTCCACATCCGGCTACCGAAACCGGCTGCGATTATCACCGCCTTCATGCCTTGCCCTCGTTTTCGTGTCCACCCTCATGATAAAGCTGTTCCATTAGAGCCACAAAGCGTTCACTTGCCTTACCATCCAGCTTGAAAAAGAACTTACTTCTATATTCATCGGCTTTTCGCTTCATTTCCTCTGTTGGATTCAGGGCAGTTTGGATTGCCATCGGCAGTTGTTTACCGCTGTCTATGTGCGGGAAGGCTCCCTTTAGAAACTCACGATTATCTATCTCCAACAATGGTTGACCATCGGAATGATTAAGCTTGTCACAGGGAAGGTCATAAACTATTCCTAACTTGCCAAAGGCAATGAAGTCGAACACCGTGCTGGAAGCCTCGCTAAGTATCACATCCGCGGCAACATAATAGGGCAGAATGCTAAACTCGGTAAAGGGTAACAGCCTGGCATGGGCATAACGCTTAACCCTGCGCTCAAATATCCGATGCTGCTTATGCGGTGCATATTTACCCATCCAACTATAGGGATGAAGCTTAATAATAAGGTTATAATCCCGTGTTTGCTCAAAGATGTCGTTCTTTATGTCGTACATGCAGGTAGGCTTATAGGTAGGTGCAAACAACAAGGTCTTCTTGTCTGGATTCAAGCCCAGCTTGCTTAGCACCTCTTCGCGGCGGTATTTGCCCGAAAAGTAATAGTCCAGCTTAGGCAAGCCGATAAGATGCACTTCGCTGCTACCAAGATACGGACAAGACATTAGCGAGTCCACTCGATGCTGTCCCTCTACAAATATCTGATACTTATGCCCCTTAGCCCTGGCAAGGTTTCGGTACAGAATGTTCTTTATTCCTGTTCCATGGTTCAGAAATATTAGCAAGGTCTTGCCATAATCCTGTGCATTGCGCAGCGTATCTCCCGCAATTACAATGTCAAAGCCTTCGGTTTGTTGTGTAAACCTATAGCCAAGCCGCTTCCATTCGTCTATGATCCTGTTCCGATAAGGGAATTCAAAGATGAAATACTTCACCTTCTCCATATCCAACGAGAACCAAACATCGTAATTCTCGTTGGATAGAAGCAGGTCGATTATTGGGTCAAAAGCAGCTTTATGATAGGCATAGCCTATCTTGAACAACAGCTTAATCTTCTTCATGCTTTACATCTGGTCGTAATATTCCAAGCCCAAATGCGTAATCATGTCTTCTTTCATCATGTATCTAAGCGTGTTTTTCAGCTTAGTTTGCTGGATAAAGAGATCGTTCTCAGGCTGCAAACCCGGTGCCGTCATGGGTGATTTCCAGAAGAAAGACAGCCATTCTTGCACCCCGAACATCTCACAACGCTGTGCCAGGTCTATAAACAGCACCAAATCCAGCAACACAGGAGCTGCTAATATGCTATCTCTGCACAGGAAATTAATCTTTATCTGCATGGGATATCCCAGCCAGCCTACGATGTCTATATTATCCCAGCTTTCTTTGTTATCGCCACGTGGAGGATAGTAATTTATGCGCACCTTGTGATACAGGTCTTCATATAGCTCAGGATACTTATCTTGCTCCAATATGGATTCTAATACCGACAGCTTGCTAACTTCTTTGGTCTTGAACGATTCCGGGTCGTCCAGAACTTCACCGTCGCGATTACCCAGTATATTGGTAGAAAACCAGCCATTTACGCCTATCATTCTTGCTTTCAAGCCCGGCGCGATAATGGTTTTCATGAGGGTTTGCCCTGTCTTAAAGTCCTTACCGCCTACAGGAACCTTATTTATAACTGCCAGTTCACGCAGGGCTGGTATTTCCAGATTCAGATTAGGTGCGCCATTCACAAAGGGGATTCCAAGCTTCAGTGAGGCATAGGCGTATATCATGGAAGGGGCTATGGCGGGATGATTATCCTTCATTGCCTGCTCGAAGCTGTCTATTGTCCAATGCACGGGATCGGCTTCCAAATAAACCTCTGTAGAAGCAGCCCAAGCCATCACCATTCTGCTAATCTGCTTCTCTTCGGCAAACTTACGTATATCATCCATCAATTGCTGTGCCAAATCCCACTTACTATCCGCTTTCTTTACGTGAGTTCCATCCAGTTTCTTCACATATTCGGTGCTAAACACGGCTTTATGCGGCTTTAGGCTACGCAGCTCTTGCTCAAGGGAGTCCNNTCCAGCACTCCTGCTTTCAGTGCGGCTTCGTAAGCATCTTCGGCAAAGATGTCCCAAGCCAAAAACTCGATATCATCCAGATTTGCCAGAGGCACAAAGTCCTTTATTAATGGGCTTCTATTCTCTGTGCGTTTGCCTAAGCGAATGGTAGCCATCTGAGAAACGGAACCAATTGCCTGTGCTTTGCCATTGCGAATAGCCTCCACACCTGCTACAAATGTGGTGCTAACGGCTCCCAAGCCCACCAATAGTATGCCTAACTTACCTTTCGCTGCCTTTATCTCTTCTGCTCTAAGCATATCTTGTATCTCCTTAAAAGTATTTTTCGCAACAATATTGGCATAGACCATACTGTCAAGCCCAAATCCTCACCATTTATCCACAGGATTTACAAATGAAGAGTAAACATTTTAAGGATACAGGGCAAACGGCCGTAAGCAGTAATACCTCATTCAACTCATTTCAGATATTTCAGTCTGATTAACGAAATTCCGCTTATTGTCCACCTAGTCGTCACCTATAACATGTATAACAATCCAGTAATAATCCTTGAACGAATTACTAAT
>DIMZ01000171.1:4879-9074 GCA_002425825.1 Cloacimonetes bacterium UBA5553
ATCTAAGGAATTCCCCAGCCTGAGGGCGTAAAGCAAAGTTTACACATATACCAAAATAGCCGATACCATGTGATATCGGCTATCTTAGCAGGGATTGGGTGAGGCTTAGAAGGGACCTACTTCGCCATGTAAGGCTACTTTCAGGTCGGCATTGTTCCAAGCAGATTGCCATGGGATTTGGTAAGTGTAGCTACTTACTCTTGGACTATGGGTTGCTGTGTATGGGAATAGACCGAAGGAGGGACTACCAGTGTAATTGGTGGTTTGGACATTCAGGTGTGTTTGCTGCATCTCATAAGGTGCATCAAGTTCTATCTCGACATACATACTGTTCAAATCCCGCCATATCTTTGCTTCGCCCACACGATTGTGCTGAGCAGCGTAGAAATAGAAGGTGCGAGGGCTGGAGTTTGGAATCAGATTTACATAGGAGAACCAAGGATGTCTTCCCCAGCGATTGGAAAAATCATTTGGCACATCATTCATGCGCAACATGGCTGTTTCGGTTCTGAATACAGGATTGGGATTATCTATTGGGGGAACAATGGTATAAACGGCATAGAACCACCAACGCGGACCACCACCAGGAATTATTCCACCCCAGGCGGTTTCAGATTGGAAACCTCCGCTGATGTTTGGCTTTACAACTTCTGCATGTGCAGCCACATATATCTCGTCACCATAGTTCAGGCTTAGATCAGCCAATGAGAATTGATATGTGTATTCACTTACCAGGGGATCATGTGTCTTTTTGTAAGCAAACTGACCAGGAATAGGAATGCCTTGTCTGTTCATGGGAATTCTGTTTAAGGAAGAGGCAATGTGCAGATGGGTTGCACGAAGCAGCCAACCGTCAGTTAACGAATATGTAATATAAAGGTTATTGGCATCGTTGCTAATAATTAGGTTGCCAGCGTTAATGTTCTGCCCAGCCCAAATGGGGTAGGAAGATGATTGGACATTACTAACTGATTTTGGGCTAACAGAAAAACTAAGAACTTCTGTTTCCGGTGTTTCAGGCATCAAGGGATTTGTATTACATGCTGCAAGAGCAAATAGGGTAACTATCATAAGTATCACGGTCTTTGTTATCGTTTTCATTATCGTCTCCATAATGTGTAGTTGATATTGATTCTCAATTCACAGTATAAGCGGGACGCAAGAGAAGCGCAAATACTTTTCTTTACTTTTCTTCATTTTTATGCTTTAGCCCTTTACCAATAAGCGTCTAACTATGAGCCTATAGTACAGGGTAAAACATCCATATATCTCTGTTGCGCGTTGTTGTGAAGCGAGTGTTGCCACTAACGCCTTATTTGTGCTAAATTGTGGTGCAAACATAAATTGATATATTTAACTTGACAAATATATGAGACATGTCGAGAATGAGAAATGCTCTGTTAGGAGGAAGGTTATGCGTAACAGGCTTACGTTTATTATGTTCTTGTGTGTATTATCTACACTATTGATGGGAGACTTAAGTTGGGATAATCCTCTGGATATTAGTAACTACGGCAACTTGATTTTCCAGGGTGAAGCAGCACGATCCATTGATGGCACTACCGTGGCGATTTATAGCGCTCTCAGAAGCGGTAATAGAAGAAACTATATTACAGCGATTTCTCCAACGAATCAGCAACTTTGGTGCATAGACCTTGCTTCAATGAATGTTGTTGGATTGTGTATCACATCTCAATCCACNNTTTCTTGCATACGTAGGAAACTCCATGCTTCGCTCATTATGGTACAACATGGATGGTAGCCTCCATTTCGATGAACCCACTGGGTTAATTGGTAATGTTTACAACACCTCTCCTCTTCCGGGAGTTAAGCTGTTTCCCGACAGCGAAGGCGGGGTTTATGTCTTTGCCACTGTCTTCCAGCCATGCCGATATCAGTACGTTAATGCTGCCGGGATTACATCATACAACTATTCGAGTACTAATTTACAGAGTGTTACAACAAGTAACGGGAAAGTTACGAACATTGAGTTTTTGCAAGACAACAGCTTCGTATTAACGTATGATATGGGATTATCTTCTGGAGTGGCAAAAGTAAATACATCAATGCAATTAGTGTTTAATCACACTTATCTCGACGTAACTTATTGCAACTTCACAGGTAGAGCCGATGGGAGCATATATGTGGGTTTGAGACACGCCTCTACAGGCGAGATAATAGCCTATAACGTACAAGGAATACATCAATGGTCAATTCCCAATCTTTCTATCAATTTAAATCATGATCTGAGCTTGTATTGTAACTCAGCAGATTACCTGCTGGTAACACGCTACAGCGGGTCAGCTCTTGTAGGACAGATTTACAACTCATATGGAGAAATTCAACTACCCCAAGGTGGAATAACAATTAGTACTTCTGATACGTACTACCTTACCCACAGCTTTTATGCGAGCGGAGCTAGTGGTTTCTTTTTTATCAGGAATTCTCCCAATACATCAGGCCCCTACCATCTGGATGTTAACCATATCGGTAACCAAGGTGAGATGTGGACACAGGCTCAAGACCTGATAAATACTAATTACCATATACGCGTAGATGATCGGTGTGCCATATACAGCAATGGTAATCTCCATGTTTACAACATGTTCAATACTGATACAAGCATAGGTATAACATACAATAAATACAGCAGTAGCGGTACAGCAGAGTACTCAAGCACTGGATATCCTATTGTTTCTGAGCCAGTTGGTAACGTGAGAAGCATTCAAATGTTACCAATAGGTCAAGATCGTGCGATTGTTATTGGAGCAAGGGGGGGATTTTATCATGAAACACAGCGCCTTTTGCAGTACAATATTGTTACTCATAATGGTACCTTGCTTTTTGATGAACCGCAGACCGTGATGCCAAGCCTGATAAATCACACTGAGTATCGTTCAATCGCAACTGATGACGGCAAGGTGATATTATTCTGGCGCATCGCAGGAGAAACAAGCTTGTTACGGGCTCAGTTGATTGATGAAAATGGGAACATGCTTTGGGATAGAAACGGAAAGCCTATGGTTTCCAGCCTATATGGTGATGAAGCGATATCGTACTACGATGGCTCGCTATACATTGCTTACAAAGAATCAACTTACATAAAAATGCAGCGCTACATTGATGGTGAGCCTGTTTGGGGGATAGAGGGAGTTGTGGCTGCCTCTGTTAACACCAATTGGCCCGGCGATTGGTTCGGGACAACTTATCTAGTTAATAGAACACTTTTCTGGGTACAANNAATGGCGCAATGAGCTTTATGTGCGAATTAGACGAGAATGGTGTTCATTGTGAAGGGTTTGATGTTTTCGGCACTCCAATTGTGCAATACTCAGCTCCCTACACTAGCACAGACTTGAAAAGGGTTACTAAAACCGACGACCGCTATTGGTTAAATGTGTATTATCACGGAGATGGGTTAGAGTTTACTGGCGCACACTATCTTGAGCACATAAGCAATTATGGAGTCCACCTAAATCAAGGGAATCAACTTCCCCTTAGCCAAGGTTTTGCATGTTACTCTAATGAGGGATGCCTCTATATTGCCAGCTTAACATGGAACGGTTCATTGCAAATAATGAAGTTCAACCCATCGGGGCACATGGCATGGCAACAAACTGCCTTATCGGGCAGTACTTATGGTGTGTCTATGAACAAATTGACCGATGATGAGCTTATAGTAACTTGCTCCACAGGATATGGTTCTATGGTAGCTTTAACTTANNATTTAGCCCCAGTGGTGTGATTTATCCAGCACAAGATACTCATTATGCAATCGTGTCCCCCCAAACATACAGCAACCGGCTCTGTTCTACAAATGTGGGGTGCTACATACTTGACTACCAAAATGAGGGTTACCATTCAGCAATCCGTTTTAAGGCGTCTGGAGCCGAGTCTTCAATATCGGATACGAACACCCAAAGCCATTCGTTATTCAATATTTCTACTGCTTATCCAAATCCTTTCTTACAGGATACCAAGTTCAAGCTTGAGCTTGAGAAAGCTGGTTTTGCCAATATGGAAGTGTATAACCTCCGCGGGCAGAAAGTAATGAATAGAGGTTTGAATAACCTTCAGCAAGGAAGCCATGATCTGTCCTGGAATGGTTTAGACGACAGGGGCAATGCATGCAGCAACGGTATTTACTTTATCCGCATAAGCATAAATGGACAAAGCCAGATTCTGAAGGTTGCAC
>DIMZ01000126.1 GCA_002425825.1 Cloacimonetes bacterium UBA5553
CTCTGGAACGCCTGAATGCCATTGCCGACAAGATAGAGCCTGGTGTGAAACTTAGCCCGGTGGGAGATGGGGATAATAACGAGACAAAAAAACCCTGGTTCATTGTGCTTTCGGTGTTTATCCTTACTGTGTCTATGTTTATGCCTGATACCCTGTCTATGCTGTTGGGACTAACTGCATACATAATGGCAGCGCATAAGGTGATAAAAACATCTATAAAAGAGCTATTCTCTCGACAGCTTTTTGCCGAACATTTCCTAATGACCATCGCTACGCTGGGTGCACTGTATCTGGGAGAATATACCGAAGCAGCAGCAGTTATGATCCTCTTTGAGGCTGGTCAGTATCTGGAGTCTAAGGCGATTAACCGCAGCAGGAATATGGTAAAATCGATGCTGTCGCTAAAACCAGAATTTGCCCATTTGATAAATAACGATACCGTTTCGGATGTGAAGCTGATTCAGGTGAAGCAAAAGGACATAATTCTGGTGTATGCCGGAGAGCGTATACCGCTAGATGGAACAGTGATAAAGGGTGAATCAGCCGTAGATACGTCCTCCATAACAGGTGAATCAGAGCCTTTGGCTGTGTCGGTTGGCTCAGAGGTTTTTGCCGGGTTTCTGAATAGCAGTGCGATACTGGAGATAGAGGTTAGCAGCACTGAAGCGGATAGTATGATTTCTCGCATACTAAATCTGATAGAACACGCAGGAGCACGGAAATCGACCACCGAGAAGTTTATTACCCGCTTTGCACGCTATTATACACCTGCGGTGGTTGGTGCTGCTCTGTTAGTATTCATTATACCCTTGCTGCTTGGCTATCCAGGTGCTGTATGGTTTAAACGTGCACTGGTGTTTCTAATAGTTTCATGCCCTTGTGCACTGGTGATCTCGATTCCTTTAAGTTATTACATCGGTATTGGTCTGGCAGCTAAACGAGGGATTATATTCAAGGGTAGCACTTATCTGGATTTGCTGCGCAGGGTGCATACTTTGGTATTTGATAAAACAGGAACTTTAACAACCGGAGCATTAAAGGTAAGCAGAATAATTAGCTCGCAGGCGGGCAATGAAGAAGAGCTGAAGAATGCCTTATACATCTGTGAATATACTTCATCGCACCCCTTTGCCAAAGCTGTAGTAGCTGCTTTTTCCGGTAAGTTTATTCCCGCCGAAGTGAAGTCCTTTACCGAATACCCAGGCAAGGGCATTGCAATGCAGTATGCTAACGACAGCTATCTGGTAGGCAGCGAAGCCTTTATTGCCAGCAAAGGCTATCTTGGCTTGCATGATACTGGTGCAGAGAGTGCTGTGCATGCTGTTAAGAACGAGGTATATATGGGAGCAGTTACCTTTAGTGATGCTCTGAAACCGATGATGAAGGAGAGCCTAACCAGACTGAAGCATTTAGGAGTAAAGAAGCTTACAATGCTTTCGGGAGATAGAATGCCCAAGGCTGAGCAAGTGGCAAACGAGCTTGGCTTAGACAGCTATCATGCCGAATTGCTGCCCGAGCAAAAGCTTGCTAAATTAGAGGAGATTATAGCCACCACGCAGGGTAAGGTTGCCTATTGTGGTGATGGATTGAATGATGCCCCTGTGCTGATGCGCGCAGATATCGGCATTGCCATGGGCAGCATTGGAGCTCAGGCGTCTATTGAATCCGCCGATGTGGTTTTACTGAATGACCTCCCTGATCAGCTTCTGGCTGCCTTTATGCTTTCGGGTAAGATACATCGCCTTGTTTGGCAGAACATAACAATCGCTCTGGGCGTAAAAGTGCTGGTAATGAGCACTGGTTTGGCGGGCGTAAGCGGGCTTTGGGAAGCCATTATTGCCGATGTGGGAGTAACTCTGTTTGTAATCTTCCATTCGCTTCGCACCATGAGTAAACAGGATAAGCTTGACAAATAGACTATGCTTATTTTTTCAGTTAAGCGTTGTGTTATCATGATTGGTTCATAACGCTTATCTGATATTTATGGAGAAAATGATGAATATATCAATCACCTTACCGGACGGCAGTGTTCGCGAATACGACCAAGCCGTTAGTGCCCTGAAGATTGCTGAAGACATCAGTCCACGCCTTGCCGATGCATCGATATGTGCAGAACTGGATGGCAAACTGATAGACCTTAATCACATTATAGACCATGATGCCTCGCTTGTGCTGCATACATTCAAGACTGAAACAGGCAAAGAAGTGTATTGGCACAGCACAGCTCACCTGATGGCGCAAGCCGTTAAGCAGCTATTCCCGGATGTTCTGGTAACCATCGGCCCTGCCATTGAACAGGGTTTCTATTATGATTTCGATCGTGAAGCATCTTTCACCGATGAGGAACTGCTGCAAATAGAAAAGCGAATGCAGGAACTAAGTGCTCAAGCTCTCCCCTACACCCGCACTGAGCTTAGTAAAGCCGAAGCAGTAAAGCTGTTTGGCGATATGGGAGAATCATACAAACTGGAGCTATTGGAAGCTATTCCCGATGGAGAAATCATTAGCAGCTATCGTCAGGGAGACTTTGTTGACCTGTGCCGTGGCCCGCATATCCATAATACCTCCAAGATAAAGGCCGTAAAACTGCTAAAGACATCCGGCGCATACTGGCGTGGAGATGAGAAGAATAAGATGCTAAAACGCATCTATGGCATTAGCTTCCCCAGTAATAAAGAGCTTAGTGAATACATGGCTTACCTTGAAGAAGCAGCCAAGCGTGATCACCGAAAGCTGGGAAACTACCTCGACTTGTTCTCTATAAATGAAGAAGTAGGTGCTGGCTTGGTGCTTTGGCATCCCAATGGTGCCATGATTCGCCACCAGATAGAAAGCTATTGGAAAGACGAGCACCTGCGCCGTGGCTACAAGCTGGTTTACACACCCCACGTTGGGCGTAGCAACCTTTGGCAAACATCGGGACACTTGGGCTTTTACAAAGAGAATATGTATAGCGCGATGGAAGTGGAAGAGCAAGATTATTACATTAAACCAATGAACTGCCCCTTCCACATTCATATCTATAATGCCAACCGTCATAGCTATCGTGAACTGCCTATTAGATTAGCCGAATTGGGCACTGTTTATCGATTCGAACGTAGCGGAGTGCTGCATGGACTGATGCGTGTGCGTGGCTTTACCCAAGATGATGCACACATAATCTGCACACCAGAGCAGATGGACGCCGAGGTGGAGAAGCTGATTGTCTTCTCTCTGGATATGCTAAAGAAGTTTGGTTTTAAGGATTTCTTAATCTATCTGTCCACACAGCCGGAAGGCTCTGTAGGCGAAAAAGATGACTGGGACAAAGCCACAAAGAGCTTGGGGGCATCGCTTACCAAGCTGGGATTGGAATATGCAGTGGATGAAGGTGGCGGTGCTTTTTATGGCCCGAAGATAGACATAAAGATAAAGGATGCTATTGGAAGAGCCTGGCAATGTACCACCATCCAGTTTGACTTCAATCTGCCGGAACGTTTTAATATGCAATACGTGGGGGCGGACAATGCTCCTCACCGTCCCTTTATGATTCACCGTGCAGTGCTTGGTTCAGTGGAGCGTTTCTTTGCCACACTACTGGAGTATCATGGCGGAAACCTGCCTATCTGGTTATGCCCAGTACAGGTGATGCTAATCCCCATCACAGATGCTCAGTTAGATTATGGCAATGAAGTAATGGAGAAGCTTCAGATGCAAGGCTTGCGCTGTGAGATTGATCCCCGCAGCGAGAAGATGGGCTATAAGATTCGTGAAGCCGAACTAAAAAAGATACCCTTTATGTGCATCATCGGTAAGAACGAAGCTGCCAATGGCCAGGTTACCTTGCGTCAACACACCAAAGGCGATTTGGGCTCAATGAGCCTGGAACAGGCTATCACAACCATAAACAACCACGAATGATCGTTAGCAACATAATAATAAACGAATTGAAGCTGGAAGCTTCTGCCATTCTAAAGGTAGCAGAGCAGCTTAGTCCTGCCGCCTTGGAGCAGGCCTTCCAGCTTCTATTTAACTGCAAGGGCAAGGTTGTGCTAACCGGAATTGGCAAAACAGGCATTATTGCCAGAAAGATAAGTGCAACGCTTGCCTCCACAGGCACCACATCCATCTTCCTGCACGCTGCGGAAGGCATACATGGAGACTTGGGCATGATAAGCAATAACGATGTAGTAATTGCCGTGTCTAACAGTGGTAATACCCAAGAGCTTATCTCCATTATCCCCTTTTTGAAGTTTAACAAAGTTCCAATAATTGCCCTTACTGGCGGCATGACTTCCCAGCTTGCTAAAAGCGCGGATGTAGTGCTGGATTGCGGCGTGCCTAACGAGTTTGAACCCTTGGGCATAGTGCCAACTTCATCTACAACCGTAGCACTGGCTGTTGGCGATGCCATCGCAATTGCCCTCTTGAAGCAGAAGAACTTTCAGCTAAAAGACTTTGCCCGGTTCCACCCCGGTGGCAGCATTGGTAAGAAGCTGCTACTGAGAGTATGTGATTTGATGCACAGTGGAGCTGACTTGCCAAGCATCAGGTCGGATGCAAGTATGTCTGCGGTTATTATGGAAATGACAGGCAAGAAACTTGGTTGTACCGCAGTTACAGACGATAGTGGCTGCTTATGTGGCTTGATAACTGATGGTGACTTGCGCCGGCAGCTTCAGAGCAAAGGCAATGATCTCTTAAGCTTTACTGCCCGAGATTGCATGACAGCCAATCCTAAGCACCTGAAACCCGAAGAATTGGCAGTGGACGCTCTAAACACTATGGAGAGCTATAATATAACCATGCTGCCGGTAGTGAACGATGCCTTGCAGCCTGTAGGTATGCTGCATATGCATGACCTGATAAAAGCAGGTGTTATATAGCCATCTACAACAGCCTTACTATCAGACACTTCTAAGACCTTCCGTGAACGAAATACTGATGCAATACGCATGAAATACGGATGCGATGCGTAATTCATTAGCAATTCTTCCGTAATTCTATCAGGATAACTTGGGAATATAACTAGGCTGGTGGAGCTAATCGCAGAGCCTTCGAAGGCGGTATCAGCTTGATGCCCATGCTTTCAATCTGGGCAATGAACTTCTGCAAAGCAATAAGCTTCTCTTTGTTGTGGCAATGGGTGATTACTACTATTGGCT
>DIMZ01000170.1:0-1667 GCA_002425825.1 Cloacimonetes bacterium UBA5553
AGATTATCAGATCAGATTATTATTCCATGAAGCATATAAATGGTCGTGATACTCCGGCTCTTATTCGTGTATGTGGTTCAAGCATACACTGCTTACCAGCGTTTTCACTTAATTCTTGAGCTATAATGTTGCTGAACCTATCTGCTCCAAATGAATCTGTAATTACCAGGCATAGGGGCAATAACTCATTTCCAGTGTTAATCACGCCAAGTTCATGTTGNNTCAAGGTAGTTAACCAATGTTTGCTCGTTTATCCCTGGGCAAATTATCCCCTTTACTCCATGTGTTACCATTTGATTGATGAACTCGATATCTACTGCGAAGTTAGCACCGACTATGGAGTCGTGAAGACTGTAATTGCATAGGTTTTCTCGGTTATCCAGATAGCAAAAATGACCATGTTCTGCCTTGCCAATACCGAGCTTAGCTTCCAGTTTCTTGCCCTCGAAGTTAATCGTTACAGCTTCTTCTTCTCTAACTTCTACCACTTTGCCTTTAACATGAGACTTGTAATAGATTGGTGAAACATCATATTGGATGGTGATTTCAGCAGTAGTATGATCAATATTGGTAACTTTTCCTGTTTTGGGTGCGCGAACAAAGCAAGGCGGTTCCCCTTTTCCTGTAGAAGATAATCTCTGGGCAAGCAGGTCACCTTGATACACAAAATCACCTACACTCCTCTTAATGTATCTAAGAGCCATTTGCGGCTTACACATCATTACAGATGCTATGTCAACATGAACTGGGCGTGAGCTGTAGTCCTGAAGTTCCGAGATAATAAGGTAGCCACTGCTGTAGTCTATCATTTCCAGCTTACCACGTACTGGTGACTTGAAGGCTTGACCTAAATGAGGGCTTATTTTGTTTTCAACTTTGTCCCTTAATACATCGTCAAAGTTTATTACGTCACCGGATGCAACCTTTAGGGTGTCTAACACCAATTGCTTGTTTACATCCTCAAGATAAGCATAGGGATTCACCAAAAAAAGCCTTGGTGGATTATATTTGTTTACAGCAACCTCATCACTCGGCAGCGTATCATCACCAATTTGCTTTAATACCTCTCCCTTATAGGGAAGGGTAATGGTTTTAGTAAATTCTGATGTGATGAAGCGATTAGCATTAACAAATACCTCTTGTACTATAGGACTGTAGTCCATTGCATTATACAAACTGAGCTTGGTTTCAATATCAGCATTGTAGTGCATAGTGTTAGTGCGTGTGTCAATAATCACGAGGAGATCGGTAGCTATGCTTATGGGCTCTTTGCTGTTATTCAAGATGCATTTCTTGGTTGGCACGATAGTTAATTGTCTATTCATCATAGCAGGTAACACAATGAAGCTTTCTGGCATAACATTCAATTCCTTTATGCCATCATTTTCGCTGTAGCTAATTTTCGACACTGCCTTAATATGTTTCTTAGGATAGTGGGGACGCAGGTGCAAGGCAAGCTTACTTAAGCAGGAGCTTTGCAGAAGTTTATCCGCAACGGGTGTATCGGTCTGTCTCAAAACCCCAAGATGTGGGGTAACAAAGTCTTTGTCCAGCCATAACTCAGTAATGCCAAAGCAGTTAAAGGCATCAATAAGTATCATTATGCTTTGAGCTTCATTTTTGGCATGGGCAAAAACCCCTCCGGCACCGATTAACACATCTATATC
>DIMZ01000170.1:1690-10666 GCA_002425825.1 Cloacimonetes bacterium UBA5553
ATATCGCTGGGATAGAAATAGTGTTTTTCCTCGGCTACCTGATATTCAAACTTTGCTTCATAGCCATCCACATTACTATCTTTTAGTGAATTCAAAAAGCCGGTTTTGCATCTGTTGTAATGCATCTCTTCATGTTGAACCAGAGCTTTTGCTATGCAACACTTGGCGATTGCGTGCTCAATTCTAATTTCGCGCAAGTCTGTTGGGTTATATGTTGGATATAGGGTTTTGTTTCCAATGTAGTTACGCACTTCATCGGGGTTGAAGTCCGGCGGAAGCACTTGCATGAGGCTATCAATACTCATTTCGCTTAGTACGTTCAATGCACTGTAACTCATACCCAGATTGGCACTAACCGTCCGCTGGTAATGCCCGTTGATGTAAGAGAAAACATCGGTAGTGGCACCGCCAATGTCAAAGGCAAAAAAGTTCCGTTGCTCTTGTTTGGTGGCAGAAATCAGGCTCTTCAGTACGCCCATGGGGGTAGGCAGTATCTCAGCGTTTACTGATCTCTTTAGCTCATGGTAGCCTGGAGCTCGCTCCATCACGTTTTCCATAAACAGTTTCTGTATCATGTCTTGAGTTGGCTTTAAGTTTTCTGCGCTAATACTGGGGCGTAAGTTTGGCAAGGTAACAAGATCGAAATCATTGCCAATCATAGACTTTATTATCTCTTGTGCCTCTGCGTTACCAGCGTAGATGGCTGGTATTTTTACGTCGGTATTGAACTTCGGCAATGGCTTGGCAATGCGTAGAATCTCTGCTAATCGTATCACCCCGGTTAATGCCCCACCATCAGTGCCACCGCTAATAAGTATCATATCCGGGTGTAAGCCACGCATGGCTAACATCTGTTCTGCAGCTCGGCGTCTGTCGTCTATGGCAAATACATCTAAGATAATCCCACCCGCTCCATAGGCAGCTCGCTTCGCACTGGAAGCACTGTCGAAAAGGGTTAGCCCAATCACCAGTATTTGAAGTCCACCCCCAGCGCTACTGGTAGTAAAGTAGCTAATGTTGGGCATAAACGTAATGGACTCTGCAGAAGAACTTTTGTCCAAAAGCTTTACTCCGGCAGCGCTTTCTAAGCTGTTGATAGCATTGAACACACCGTAGCGAACATCGTTAAACGGATGTTCTACAGTGGTATTGGCATGTCTTATTGCTAAAATGCTTGGTTGGGAACCTGTGTTGTCTATCAATATGGCTTTGCTTGTTGTGCTGCCGATATCGGTTATAACGTAGTAATTGCTCTTCATGGCCAGCTCCTGATTAGTTACTTAACACCTGAACTGAGTATAGCACAGAAGCACGTATCTTACGTCAAGAAAAATATTGATGTGATATTGCAATAAAGTAAGTAGATAGGCTTATGGATAAACATTTCCCTTGACGAATGACAGCGTTTCAGAGTTTTGGGTCGGAACTACCAAAAATAATGTAATAATAACGAAATAGGGAGCAGAAGCCAATGAAAAAGTTTTCCTGGCGTGGTCTTTCAATAGTCATATTTATATGCGTAACAGCATTTTATTTGGCTCCGTTGGCTATTCCGAACTTACCTGAATGGTGGGCTAAGAACAAGCTAAAACTCGGTCTCGATCTTCGTGGTGGTATGCAGATTTTGTTAGAAGTTGATACTTCTGAACTAACTACTGCTGACGCACGTGGTGCAGTTGACCAAAACATTAAAATCATTCGTGAACGTATCGACCAATTTGGTGTTGCCGAACCTTCCATTCAGAAGTTAGGTGATAATCGGATTATGGTTCAACTTCCAGGTGTTAGCAATTTTGAAGCAGCCGAAAAGCTGATTAAGCAAACCGCTATGCTTGAGTTCAAGCTTGTTGCTCAACCTGATGACAGCAAGAAGGTATTGGAGCTTATTGATGCCAATATTAACAGCAATCTGTCTTTATTCCCAGCTCTGGCGGCTTTAGACCAGAAAGACAAAAATATCCTTTCACCCGACACCACCAAGTCTGATATTCAGGCTAGCGGTATCTTTAGCACTCTTGTCCGTCCCGGTGAGCGAGACTATACAGTTCAATATGACGATTTGCGTCTAGTTCAAGATTTGCTTTCCGACTCTTTGTTCTTACAGTCTGTCCCCATGGGATTCCAGCTTGCTCTTGAGAAAGCTGATACCCAAACTTCAAAAGCAGACCGCCGCATGGTGGTTTTACACTCTGCGGTAGAGCTTTCCGGTTCTGATTTGGCAAAAGCCAAGGTTGAATACGGCTCCTCTACTTCAACAGACCCACGTATTGCCAACAAGCCATACATTTCAATTGAAATGAAGCGTGAAGGCGGACGTAAATTCGAGCGTGTTACAGGTGACAACATCAATCGTCGCCTGGCAATTGTGCTTGATGGCGTTGTGTATTCCGATCCTAATATAAACGATCGTATTTCAGGTGGACGTGCTCAGATTACTGGTTCATTCACCACCTCGGAAGCTACAGAGCTTGCCATTGTGCTAAACACAGGTAATCTCGTAGCCCCCATCAAGCCCATCTCCACTTCCATAATCGGTGCCACTCTCGGTAGCGATAGCATTAGAAGCGGTAGCATGGCAGGTATAATAGGTTTGCTCGCTGTCGTGTTGTTTATGCTATTTTACTACAAACTTNNCGGTTTTGTAGCCGACTTTGTGTTGGTGTTTAACGTTGGCTTTATCCTTGCCATTTTAACCGCCTTTGGAGCTACTCTAACGCTTCCGGGTATCGCAGGTATAATCCTTACCATAGGTATGGCTGTTGATGCCAATGTGCTTATCTACGAGCGTATCCGCGAAGAATTGGATTTGGGTAAAACCCCCAGGTCTGCTGTCGATGCAGGATATAAGAGAGCAGTTGTAACTGTTTGGGATGCCAATCTTACTACCCTTATCGCAGCGGCTGTTTTATATAACTTTGGTAGCGGTCCCATTCGTGGTTTTGCTATCACTCTGGCTATTGGAATTATTGGTTCTATGTTCAGTGCCATCGTGTTTGTGCGCTCAATACTGGAAACCTTTATTATAACCGCTACCAGCAAAAAGCTGAGTATCTAAGAGGAGGATAACGATGAGACTTATGCAAAATACCAATATCCCATTCGTAGGGATTCGTTACTGGGCATATGCCATATCCGCCATCCTTATTCTTGCCAGCGTTGGTGGACTGCTAGTAAATGGACTGAATTGGAGTATTGACTTCACCAGTGGTGTTGCCGCCAAGGTTAATCTGAAAGCTGAAGATAGTTCTGTTGCTCCTTTAAAGATAGACAAGCTTCGTTCCATTCTAAAATCAAACGGTTTCCCAGAAGCCGAGATACAGCATGTGGGTGAAGTGGAAAATGCATCCTTCATGATTAAGCTGAAAAGCCAAAAATCCGATGCTGATGTTTCTTCCGATACCAAGGGAAAGATTCTTGATATCATCCAAAGCAACTTGCCCGAGTATGTGGCAGGCAAGGATATGTCTCGCGATGTGATTGAAGAAATCTATGAAGTTGGCCCGAAAGTAGGTGGAGAGCTTAGAACCGCTGCTTTGTTAGCAGTGCTTATCTCCTTGGTTCTAATGATTGTGTACATCTGGTTCCGTTTTGAGTTTACTTTTGGTTTAATGGCTATTCTGGCATTGTTCCACGACGTATTCATCATCGTAGGTATTTTTGCCATTACGGGCAGAGAGATAACGGTTCAGATTATCGCCGCGCTGTTAACCATTGTCGGTTATAGCATCAACGATACCATCGTTATTTTCGACCGAATCCGTGAAGACCTGAAAACATATCGCAAAGACCCAGTGGAAGAAGTATTCAATCGCTCCATAAATCGTACTCTTAGCAGAACTGTTATAACAGCAGGCACAACACTGTTTACTGCTTTAGCCTTGTATTTCTTTGGCGGAAGCGTGTTACACGATTTTGCCTTTGCCATGTGCCTTGGTATCTTCTTTGGTACCTATTCTTCCGTCTTTGTGGCAAGCAACCTCGTGATAGACATCACCCACGTCACTCACAAAGAAAAGAAAACCCTTCAACACCTAACCAAGAAGAAGTAAACAAGACCATTATAAAGCCCCTATTAAAAGCCGCCTGTAAACGCAGGCGGTTTTTCTTTATCGGGAATAAAATACGTCATCAGCATACATTGAAGTGTGAATCGTAATATGCTGTCCTTCAATCCGCAGGATTAGGCAATGCTCAATTTTATGTCACTTTGCATAAAGCACTCATAATCAGTCAGATAAAGGGATACATCAATTATACTTAGTAAATCCCACTAAAATAGTTCTTGACAATTTTACTGGGTTGAATAGCCTGGTAAGTGAATGCTTACTAACATAAGGAATGAATGATGAAACTTACTGATAGACAGAATGAATTGGTGCAAGCCGCAATACACATAATAGCCAACAAAGGTTATGAAAAACTAACCACCAAAAACCTGGCTGCTCATATTGGAGTCACAGAGGCAGCGCTGTATCGCCACTTTAAATCCAAACGCGAACTGGTAACCATGGTATTGTGTTATTTCGAATATATCTCATGTGGAGTAATATCAGACATCAAAGCCAGTAACTGTAGTCCACTGGAGTGCATCAATGCATTCGTGATGAACCGTTATGAGATGTTTAGCGACAATCCCGACTTAGCAAAAGTGATGTTCAGTGAAGAGCTGTTTAAAAACGACACGGCATTCATTAGCCAATATCAATCCATAATGCACATCCACAAGCAAGAGATGGAAGGCTTTATCCAAAAAGCGCAAAGCGAAGGCACAATAATGCCAAACGTTACGCCAATCCATATATTTAGAATCATAATCGGCTCAATGCGCTTGATAGTTTCCCAATGGAATATGAGCGGAGGAGCATTTGACTTGAAAGCAGAAGGCAAAGACTTGATAGAAACTATAATAAAAATGATAGAGGTGAAACAATGAAACGTCAGATTATTAAAATCGTCGAAGAGAAATGCACGGGTTGCGCAGCTTGCATACCCGGTTGTCCCGAAGGTGCTTTACAGATTATTGACGGTAAAGCAAGATTGGTAAGTGATCTGTTTTGCGACGGTCTGGGTGCCTGTTTAGGAACATGCCCAGAGGGTGCCATTGAAGTGGAAGAGCGAGAAGCAGAACCCTATAACGAAGCCATTGTGATGGAAAACATCATTGCCGCAGGCGAGAACACCATTAAAGCACATTTACATCATTTAAAGTCTCATGGCGAAATGACATATTACAACCAGGCAGTGGCAATACTAAAAGAACAAGGATTCGATATAGACGACCTAACCAAAGAAGAAACCATGGCTTGTGGCTGCCCGGGAACTCATGCTCGAAAGATAGAGCAAGGGGAAAACACTCCAGAGCACAGCGGTGACGTTCAATCTCAGCTTAGGCAGTGGCCGGTACAGCTTACATTGCTAAATCCCGCAGCAGAATACTTCGAGAATGCCGATTTGCTAATCTCAGCCGACTGTGTGCCTTATGCTTTTGGCGACTTTCACAGAAGATTCTTAAAGGGCAAGGTAGTAATCACTTTTTGTCCCAAACTTGACGCCGATTTGGAAAGATACATTGATAAGCTTTCACAGATATTTACTCTGCATAGGATTAACAGCGTTACCATTGTGCGCATGGAAGTTCCCTGCTGCGGTGGCACCGAGATATTGCTTCAGCGCGCCTTGGAAAGAGCAGGCAAGATGCACTTTGTGAAGGTAAACGTTATCTCTGTAGATGGCAAGATTATCTAAAGGAGCATATTATGGAAAGCAGATATTGGAAAAACATCAGCCCCGTAGTTAATGCCAATGGTATTCATGGAGTAAAGATATACTCTCAATCCGAAGGTGAAATAGTGCACTTGAGCTTAGAACCCAAAGCAATACTAAAAGCCCACAAAACCCCTGTAAATGTTGCGTTCTACGTGCTTGAAGGCGTAGCCACTCTCGAGATTGGGGATGAGAAACGCAGCTTTGTTCCCGATACCATTATCGACAGCCCAAAGGATATTCCGCACGCCGTATTGAACGAAGGTGACGCTATGCTTCGTCTCTTAGTAATAAAAATGCCAAAACCATAAAACACAAAAAGGAGAAACTACCATGAGTATGTTTTGCTATCAATGCCAGGAAACTTCACGCAACATAGGCTGCACCATGCGCGGCGTATGTGGCAAATCCCCCGAACTTTGTCATTTGTTAGACCTTTCTATTCACGCCATAAAAGGATTGGCGTATGTGTCTGTAAAACTTCTTGAGAAAGGAGTTTATCACAAGGAAGACGCACTGGTTGTGATGGGTGGACTTTTCCGTACTATAACCAATGCCAACTTCGATGAAAACCAGATAAAAGCCACCATTACCAATGTATTGGCCCTGCGTGACAAGCGCAAGCAAGAGCTTTGTGAACTTATGGGCACAGAGTGCACATCATGTCCCGATGTGGTTACCTTCTCAGTAAAGCCCGAAAACTACGAAGAATACGGCAAGCAAGTAGGCGTTTTGGCAACCGAAAACGAAGATGTACGCAGCTTGCGTGAAACCATTATCTATGGCATCAAAGGTATATCTGCCTATGGGGAACACGCCTGGATGCTTGGCTACACCAGTGATGAAGTAAACAAGTTCGTTATGGAAGGAATAGCAGCCACAATCAACGACAATCTAAGCGCGGAAGAACTTACCGGTCTTGTGCTTAAAACTGGTGAACACGCCGTAAAAGTGATGGAGCTATTGGACAAAGCCAACACCGATACCTATGGCGTTCCAGAGCCAACCGTTGTTCAGCTAAACGCAGGCAAAAACCCTGGTATTCTGGTTAGCGGACATGATCTTAAGGACTTCGAAGAGCTATTGCAACAAAGCGAAGGACAGGGCATAGACATCTATACTCACAGCGAAATGCTCCCTGCTAATTATTATCCTGCCTTCAAGAAGTATAGCCACTTCCATGGCAATTACGGCAGCTCATGGTGGCATCAGCTCGAGCNNTCGAGGACTTTGAAAACTTCAACGGCCCTATCTTGATGACCACAAACTGCATAGTTCCCTTGCGCAAAGAAAACACCTATTTGGATAGATTCTTCACCACCGGAATGACAGGTTACCCAGGCGCAACCCACATCCCTGAACGCCAACCGGGTAAGGCGAAAGACTTTAGTGATATTATTGCCAAAGCTAAAACCTGCCAGCCTCCCAAGGAACTGGAGACGGGCACTATAACAGGTGGTTTTAACTATCGAACCGTGCTTTCCATAGCCGACAAGGTTGTGGATGCCGTGAAGTCTGGCGCAATAAAACGTTTCGTGGTTATGGCAGGTTGCGATGGTCGTATGCCCAGCAGAAAGTACTTCACCGAAGTGGCAGAAAAGCTGCCTAAGGATGCAGTTATCTTAACCGCTGGCTGTGCTAAATACCGCTACATTAAGCTTGATCTTGGCGACATTGGTGGTATTCCCAGAGTGTTGGACGCAGGACAGTGTAACGACTCTTATTCATTGGCTATCATTGCCTTAAAGCTAAAAGAAGCCTTTGGCTTAGACGATGTGAACAAGCTTCCGCTTTCCTTCGATTTAGCTTGGTATGAGCAAAAAGCCGTTGCTGTGTTGCTTGCCCTCTTGTATCTTGGCTTCAAGAACATTCAGGTGGGGCCAACCCTTCCCGGTTTCCTATCTCCCAATGTGGCGAAAGTGATTATCGATACCTTCGGTTTGAAACTTACTACCGATGCCGATAGCGATATTGCAGCTATGTTTGCCTAATACTAAAGTCACAGAAATAAAGCTTCCCGGTTAAACTTCGGGGAGCTTTTTTTGCTTTATAGATGTATGATCCCTGATTGAATTGCGGACAAATTGCTAATGAATTACGCATCTCATGCGTAATTCATGCGTATTTCNNTTCATTAGTAATTGGAGCAAGGTAGCTCTTAGGTACAACAGAAAAAAGTATAGCTATCTCGCATTTCGGAACGCTTCTTGCTTTCTTATACGAATAAAAATCCATATGAGCTGGAGGAACTTGATGCCGAAGAGGTTTTGGATACCTGCACTACTAATAGTGATAATAGCAATAGGTGGTTGCGCAAAGCGTAACACCGCATACCAAGAAGAAGAATGGTTAACCTTAGAAAGGCGTATACCCGTAGTGGGTGACCCCCTTGACTTTTGCATAGATGACGATTTTATCTATGTTGCGCAGGATCAGGGCGGAATATCCACCATTAGCCGGAGCAATTACCAACACGAGTGGTACACCAGGATTCATGCTCTGGACGGCTCTGCCTACACTTTGCAAAAAATACGCAAGATAGATGTGGTGGGCAGCCAGAAAAGACTGTTCTTAAACGAGATTGGCGATACCGACAGATTCATAATTATGGATACCACAAATCCCGATACCCTGGTATGGGTTGGCAATAAGATTGGCAACACACAAGGGATACAGGATTTGGACTTTAACGAGATTTCTACCCCAGGAACAGGATACACCATTGAAGGTGGATATTGCGCAGGTGGAGTTATGTACTACACTCGTTATAACGATGAATTTTGGTTTGTTAATGAATACAGCATCTCGCCCCCTGCTACAGCCTCAGGCTTTTTCTTAACAAATAATCACATCTACATAGCCGCTCAGCAGAGGGGATTGGTGATATATAACCGTGCTACTCAGCAGATGCTAAGCGAATTGGCAGTACCGGGCTCGGCATTGAAGGTAAAAGTCCGTAACAATATAGCGTACATTGCCAGCAGACAAGGCGGATTGAGCGTGGTTGACGTAACGGTTCCTACTGCTCCCGTGCTATTGGCAAGTTTCCCCACCTCAAATTTCACCACTGCCGTTGATGTGTCTGGCACCAAAGCTGCCATTAGTGCAGGAAGCGGCGGCGTTTATCTTTATGATGTATCCAATCCCAATCAGCCTCGCTTATTACAGCGCATCACTTCCTGTGGTTACGCCAACACTGTAAAGTTCATGGGC
>DIMZ01000170.1:10682-16075 GCA_002425825.1 Cloacimonetes bacterium UBA5553
TGGTAGTGGCTGGTAGGGATCAGGGTATCCTTGTTTACAAAATCAAGTAACGATATTAGAATAAACATGTAGTGAGTTCACCGTGAAGGACTTTAAGACAGCTTGAGACGTGTTTCCGTCTTGAGCTGTCTTAATTGTTTTGCTATCATTGATGGGCTCGGAGAATAAATTAGAAAGGATGATGCAATGAGAACGAAGTGTGTTGTCGGTCTGTTTTTACTGATGTGTGTTGTCAGTATGCTGTCTGGCGAAAGGATTAACCCGCTACGGGTGGTACACCAGGATGCCAAGAGTATCAGATTAAAGCTTATCACGCCTTCACTTGAGTTGGAAAGCGTGAAAAACGGAGAGTATCAGAGCTTATGGATGGAAGGCGCTGCCCCAACTGCTGAAACCGGATATCCGGAAATACCTATGTATTCCACGTTGGTGGCAATACCCGCCAAGGGTGATTTTAGCATCAGCGTTAGTGAGGGTGGCTTCCAAACCAAAACCAACATAAAACCAATTCCCGTGTTCAGCAACGAGAAAGAGGAAGAGGATTTTAGCTACAATGTGGCAGCCTATTCAAAAACGCAGCTCTATCCAGAAAAGAGCTTTGCCAATAGCGGTGCTCAGATTATGCGTGATTTTCGGGTGGTTCAGCTAAACCTTTTTCCCGTAAAATACAAGGCAAGCACTAATGAACTGCGTATATGCAGCGAAATCACGGTAGATATTGTAATGAAGGATAGCCCTGGCGAAAATGAATTGCATGAGTATTCCGGCTATTCTCCGGCATTTGCGAACCTGTACGAATCCATGATAAGCAACTTTAGCAGCTATAGAAATGTGATTGTTGCTCCGGCAAATCCCAGAATATTGCTTATCTACGGTGGAAATAGCACAGAACAAGTGTTTCTAGACAAATTAAACGAGTTTGTTACCTGGAAGCGTCAAAAAGGCTATGAGGTTAATGTAGTTAACACCGAAATGATAGGTAGTTCTTCAAATACGGGGATCAAGACCTATATTCAGGCCCAATATAACAACTTGTCAACGCGGCCTGATTACATAATACTACTAGGTGACACCAATGGCACATATCCGATACCAGCGTGGATAGAGACCATGTCCAGCTATCAAGGCGAAGGAGACTATCCATATACACATCTTGCGGGTAATGACTTGCTTGGCGATGTGTTTATCGGAAGAATTTCGGCAACGAACTTTAGCGAACTAGATGTAATACTAAATAAAGGCTATGCTGTAGAAAAGAATGTGGTAACCACAGGAACCGCAGCGAACTGGCTGAACAGAATGCTATTAATAGGTGATCCTTCCAGTAGCGGTATTTCCACCCGTTATGTAAACAAGTTTATAAAAGAGCTTGCATATAGCCACAATCCTTCATATACCTTTATAGAAAACTATAGCAGTGGCTTTGCCAATACTATGAACACAGGTATAAATCAAGGTGTAGGTTTCTTTAACTACCGTGGTTACATCAATATGAGTGGCTGGTCTCCCAGCTCCAGTCTAATAAACGGAGCACGTATGCCACANNTGCAACTATTCTAACTTGTTCTACTGGCAGCTATTCGAACGGTACTTCCACAACTGAAGCCATTATCCGCTTAGGTACATCAGCTGTACCAGCCGGATCTGTTACGGCTATTGGAATGGCTACCAGCGGCACGCATACAATGTTCAACAATACTCTTAATGCCGGTATCTATAAAGGCATCTTCTCTTACAACATGAGAACCATGGGTGAGGCTCTATTAAATGGTCGACTGTATATTAAGCAGATCTATGGAGCAACACATGATAATCAAGCCAATTACTTTGCCCATTGGTGCAATTTGATGGGAGACCCAACAGTTGAGGTTTTCACGGGTATACCTGATGTGCTTAGCATAATTGGGCCGGAATCATTGNNNNCCACAGTGCTTGATTTACAGGTTACAGATCAAAATGGCATTCCAGCCAGGAATGTATGTGTAACAGCTTATAGTGCACCCTTGAATGCCGTGATCGCCAAAGGCTTTACCGATGATGAAGGCAATATTAGTCTAAATCTTTCAGGTGGATTGCAAAATGTGCTAACTCTAACAGCATCCGCCCACAACTATAAGCCACAGCAGGTGCTGTTAAACGTAGATAGCGTAGGCTCATTGGTCTATTCGAACAAGATGTTAATAGACGATGGCAGCTTCGGCAGTATCGGCAATGGTGATAGCTTCGCCACAGCAGGTGAAAAAGTAGCTATAAAACTTGAAGTAAGAAATACTACCGCTAATGCAGTTGGTGCCACTACAGCCATAATAAGCACTGATGACCAGTATATAAATATACTTGCCAGCCAGATAGAATTAGCAGCAATGAATCCAGCTCAAGCTGTATTCGGTGAGCTGCCCTTCTTGATTGAGGTGGCGCATAATGTGCCCTCTAACCATGATGTTCGCTTTCAGGTTAATTTAACAGATGAGCTTGATCAGCAGTACTCGTTCGTGTTTCATATCGCTGTATATAATGCGAAGCTTCAGGTTCATAACTACACCGTATCCGCCGGGGGCAATGCAATACTTGATCCCACAGAAAACGGCGAATTACAAGTATGGATAAAGAACAACTCCATATGCACAGTTTATGACGTTAGTGCCGAGTTGATATCTTTGAACGAACTGGTTAACGTAACAAATCGGTTTTCATATATTGGAGCTGTTAGCGCTGGTATGGTTGGATTAACCGTTAGTCCATTTGAAGTATTGGCAAGAGCTCAGCTTATCCCTGGTATGCAGATGCCTCTACGAGTAAGACTATATAACTCAGAAGGGTTTGAGCAGTTTGCAGATTTCAATCTACCCATTGGGCAAGTGTCGTCTACCACTCCTCTAGGACCCGATAGCTATCGCTATTTTATCTATGATATTACTGACACTGCATATCAAGATTGCCCAACCTATGATTGGATTGAGATTACTCCTGCACTGGGTGGCTCTGGCACACTTCTAACAGGACTAAACGATAGTGGAAACNNNNGAAGGTGATCAGAACGACGCAGTATCGCTAAAAGTGCTTGACCTGCCATTCCTGTTCAAGTTCTATGGCGAAACTTACACGCAGATTACCGTTTGCGTGAATGGGTTTATTGCTATGGGAGTAACAGAGAATGGTGAATTCCGAAACTATAATCTTCCCAGCGGCTATGGCGCTGCACCAATGATAGCAGCCTTTTGGGATGATCTTATCCTTATTCAGGACGCAGGTATCTATCAATATTATAACTCAACTAACCATACATATATCATCCAATACAACAAGATGCGAAACGGATACAATCGCACCAGTCTCGAGACTTTCCAAGTTATATTTTATGATCCGCTGTACTATCCCACATCGATGGGGGATGGCATGATCAAGATACAATATAAAGACTTCAATAATGTGGATATTGGTGCTTCCGGTAGCTATACTCCCAGACATGGTAACTACTGCACCATAGGCATAAAAGATCATACCAATACACGCGGATTGGAATATACTTATAACAACACCTATCCACCCGCTGCTGCTCCTCTCGGTAACAACAAGGCTTTAATGATTACTACCTTGCCAATATTATACGAAAGCCCGTTTGTAAAGGTTCAAGAGCTTATTATCAACGACCCCAACGGTAATGGGATTGCCGAAGCAGGGGAAACGATTAATCTCGGAATAAAGCTAGTAAACCTTGGCATTAACACTGCCGAACAGGTTCAGCTAAATGCAAGCACATCCAGTCCCCATGCAAGCATAATCAATCCCACTACAAGCTACCCAGATATTGCTGGCGACCAAACTGCCATAAACATTCAGCCTATAACCCTGGTGATAAGTGAAACTTGCCCAGATCAAGCATCTATACCAATTCTCTGTGATGTAGTTATAGACGGAAACAGCTGGCAATACACGGTTATCGTAACAGTAAAAAAAACCAATATCAGCGTTGCTTCCACAAGTATGAATGACTTTAGTGGTAACAACAATGGCGTTATAGACCCGGGCGAAACCGTGGATATAGTAATAAACTTCATAAATAGTAGCCCTATTATGGCAGAGAATATTATCTGTAGCCTAGCTTCAGCCTCGCCATTGGTAAGCATTCAAACTCCTAACGTAACTTTAGCCAAAATACCCATAGACAGAACCTATCAGGCTGTGTTCCAGGTAACATTCTCAAATGAAGTTGTAAGCGGAAATAGCATCCCCTTTACGGTTGCTTACTCCGGCGATTCGATAGCACCACAAACACATAACCTTCAAATTGGTATAGGAGCTACGGGGTTAAACGAAGACTTCGAGGCTACTAATGGCTCTTTTGTTGCCTCACCCACTACTAACGGATGGCAATGGGGAACATCTAGTCAAGGTTCACATTCTGGAATCAAGGTTTGGGGAACGGTTCTAAATGGGCAATATCCTAACAATGCTAATTTTACCTTGGTTACTCCAAGTGTGTTCGTTGGGTCAAACTTCTTCCTGGAATTCTGGCACAGATACGATGCCGAGGCTACTTACGATGGTGGACAAGTGCAGATAACTACCAATAATGGTGGAACATGGAACCTTATCAATCCAATCGGTGGCTACCCATATGCGCAGGTTGCTGCACTAAACGGTCCTGGCTACAATGGTAATAGTGGTGGCTGGGTGCAAGCCAGATTCAGCTTGGCTGAATACGTAAATCAAAACGTTAAGTTCAGGTTTGTTTTCAAAAGTGATACTATGGAAGTTGGCGAAGGCTGGTTTATAGACGATGTACAAACATCTGGCGTTACCGAATATGTGGGTAAACTTAGTGGCATGGTTACCAGTCTTCACGCAGATATGGTAATGGGTAATGTATCTGTAGAAAACACAGGCAAGTATGGAACAACCCCCAATAATGAGGGTAGTTATACGTTGTATCTGCCTATGGGCATCCATTCCATAACGGCATCATCGCCCGGATACTTCAGCAATTCTGTTAGCAATGTAAATCTGTCGGTATTAAACCCCAGTCAACAACAAAACTTCTATCTGGGATACTTCCAGCCCGCCTCAGGACTATCATATTCAACCTCACAGGGCGAGCTGAGCCTGAACTGGTTAGCACCCAATGAGCCAGAATTTGTGTTGGTTGGCTATGACGTGTATAGCAGATTCAATGCCGACCGATTCGAATTAGTTGGAAGCGTTACCACAAACGCTTACTCCGAACAACTTAATCAATTTGGAGACTATGCTTATCACGTAGTATGTAAATACGCTCAGGGTAACAGCCTTCCCTCAGCCAATCTTGCATTTGCTTACACCAGCAATGGGGAAGAGGAGATTGTTAGCCAGATTCACACTAATAAACTGATTGGTAACTATCCCAATCCCTTTAA
>DIMZ01000031.1:0-172 GCA_002425825.1 Cloacimonetes bacterium UBA5553
CAGGAGCTTTTAATGCTCTGGACATCGAAATAGTAAAGATACTTAGCATACCTGTGCCAAACGTGGACATCGGAACCCTATGGATAGACCTTGGCACCTTGCAAGAAATAAAAGCCTTACCCGATGCCGCCAGCTATCTGATATTGGCAGATAAATCGCTAAACACTATGGA
>DIMZ01000031.1:217-1374 GCA_002425825.1 Cloacimonetes bacterium UBA5553
GAAGCACCGGGATTTAGACTGATACCCAAAAATGAGTACTTTGCCGACCTATACCAGATACGCGAGTCTGAGCGTGATCAGGAGTACATAATGTATAGCTTGTTGCTGTTCCTGGCGATGATTGCCGTGTTCGATTCCCAGGCTCTTGCGGTGTTTAAACGGCGCAGAGAGATTGGCACATTGTCGGCACTGGGGTTGACCAAGAATAAGATAGCCCTGCTGTTTACCACCGAGGGTGTGCTATACATGGTGTTTGCTACCATCACTACTGCTATTTTGGGTATGCCAATCTTTTGGTATTTCGCAAAGTTTGGATATCGTTTGCCATCCGGGTATGAAGACTTTGGGATGCCTGGCTTTAGCGAACCAATCTACTTTAGCTATCCCATTACCATCATAATGGGCACGCTCATGTTTTTATTGGCATTAACCGCCATTGTTAGCTGGCTTCCAACCCGCAGGATTGCGTCACTAAAACCAACTGATGCCTTACGGGGAAAGGTGAGATAGATGTTTCAGTTTATTATTAAGGGTATATTCCGAGATCGTCACCGTTGGCTCTTCCCTATTCTGATTGTGTGTGCAGGGGTTGTGATGATGGTATTTACACTATCCTTTATGCAAGGCTATCAGAATAGCTTCATTCGTCAGAATGCCAGATTTGAAACCAGGCACCTGAAGGTTGTAACGCGTGCATATGCGGAAATGATAGAGCAAAAGCCTTATGACCTGGCAATGCTAAACATCGAAGATGAGTTCAATGAATGGCAGTCCAGATACCCGGAGCTTAGCTGGGTTCAGCGTATTGGCTTTGGCGCACTGCTGGACGTTCCCGATGAGCGAGGCGAAACAAGAGCTCAAGGACAAGTGGTTGGCTTTGCGGTTGATCTGCTAAAAAGCAAGCGTGAGCAGGAGTTACTAAACCTGAACAAAGCACTGGTAAGCGGAAGACTACCCAAGGCAAATGGCGAAGCTCTATTGAGCGATGCTGCTTTAACCAGACTAAGCATAAAAATCGGCGAGACTGTAACCCTGATTGGCGGAAGCGTATATGGAGCCATGACCATGCAGAACCTGGTAATTGTAGGCACAATAAACTTTGGGGTTGGCGCATTGGACAACGGAGCAGTAATAGCCGATATCTCAGACATACGCCA
>DIMZ01000031.1:1398-3973 GCA_002425825.1 Cloacimonetes bacterium UBA5553
CTTTTGGACATGGAGCAGGGAGCCAGCGAGATACTGGCTTTCTTTGATAACGGTGAATACAACGACAAAGTGGCATCACGCGTTGCGGCAGAGTTTAATGCACAATATTCAGACCCGGAAGACGAGTTCTCACCCATGATGCTTACCATGATGCAGCAAAACAATCTTGCCTACCTGATGGGCACCTTTAGCTCTATGATGGGTTGGATGGCGCTGGTCTTTGTATTTATTATGGGGATAGTGCTTTGGAACTCCGGTCTAATGAACGGGATCAGGCGATATGGCGAATTTGGCGTACGCCTGGCAATCGGCGAGCAAAAAAGACAAGTGTATCTGGGTTTATTAACCGAAGCCTTTATTGTAGGCATAGTTGGCTCTTGCATCGGGCTTGTCCTGGGCTTGGGAATCAGCCTATACTTTAACAAAAACGGCATGGACGTTAGCGCATACAACCGTAATACATCTATCTTATCCGAAAACATGGTATATACATCCATAACCTTAAAAGCCCTTATAATCAGCTTTATACCAGGTGTGCTTTCCACCCTTTTGGGTGCAGCCCTGGCGGGATCGGCAATCTATAAGCGGCAAACCTCTCAGCTTTTTAAGGAGCTAGAAGCATGAAAAAAATACTTTGCGCCTTACTAATACTTGTTGCAGTCCATTTATCTGCCCAGAAGACAAGTGCCTCCGACATTTTAAAAGCTGTGGACAAGAACATGAGCTCCGGCAGCAGTATTTCTTCCACCCGCATGGTAGTACACAGCCAAAGAGCATCACGCACCGTAGCTTCCACCAACTATGGACAGGGAAACGACAAGTTCTATTCAGAATATACTTCTCCCCCACGCGATAAAGGCACCAAAATGCTAAAATTAGGCAGGGATTTGTGGATTTATGACCCCAATACCGATCGCACGGTTCAGATATCAGGAAACATGCTAAAACAATCGGTGATGGGCAGCGACCTCTCGTATGAAGACTTTATGGAAGAAAGCAAGCTATTTGAAGACTATTCTGCCACCATCCAAAAAGAAAGCATCTACGACGGAAGGGAGTGTTGGGTGCTAAACCTCATTGCCAACCGTAAAGATGTATCGTACTACAAGCGCATAATCTACGTGGATAAACAGCGCAATGTAAGCCTCTATGAAGAGTGGTATGCCAAAAGCGGTAAGCTAATGAAAACAGTGAAAGCCTCCGATGTTCAAAGCATTCAAAACCGATGGTATCCCCGCAAGATAGTATTCAAAGACCAGCTAAAGGCAGGAAAAGGCACCGAATACTATATAGACGAGATTAAGTTCGACGTTAGCATCCCAAAGCACATCTTCAGCAAAGCAATGCTAAAATAAGCAGCTTCCAGTATGCATAAATGCATTTTAGCCATAATCGGCGGTGGAGTTTCCGGCTTGATGGCTGCTATCTCGGCTGCAAGAGCCATGCAAGATAAGGAAAATGAGATAGTCGTCCTGGAATCCGGAGCCCAATGCGGAGCGAAGATACTTCTTAGTGGCAGCGGTCAATGCAACTTCACGCATGAAGGTACGAACGAGGAGTTTTTGAGCAGATGCCGAGAGTATAAGAACTATCTGAAGCCAGCATACTACACTTTTAGCAACACACAATTCATAAAGCTGCTTAGCGATGCCGGCTGTCCATCTGCAACCCGTGATGATGCCAAGGTTTTCCCTGCTTCCATGAAAGCAAGCGACGTAAGAGATTGCCTGTTGAACACAGCCTTGCGCCTCGGAGTGCGGGTTATTTACCATGCCAAAGTAAGCAGGGTGGAGATAACTGCAGATGGTGATTTTATGATAACTACTGATAACTCATTCAGAGTAACTGCTTCCCGCCTGCTGATTGCCACTGGAGGCGGCAGCTATCCCAAAACAGGCTCAGATGGACAAGCACTAATGCTGGCAAAAAGCCTGGGGCACAACATCACACCCTTTAGAGCGCATCTTTGTGGAGTATGTATAAAACACTATGCACCTTACAAGCAATGTGCAGGAATAAGCATCCCAAAAGCCGTTATAAAGTTTGAGGAAAAAGATNNGTTTAGCGATTGTGGTGATTTGTTATTCACTCACACCGGGCTTTCCGGGCCGGTTATTCTGGATAACGGCTACCGGACTTGCGCAGGTATGATTATTAGTATAAACCTGATACCCGATTACAAACAAGAGCTTACTGAGCTACTTGGGCAGAATAAGAATGCAACACTGATAAATACACTTAGCAAACTTTCTGTGCCACGCCGGCTGCTTGGCACAATCATGGAGCAAAATGGCTTCGACCCTGCACAAGCGATATCCGGTATAAACAAGAAGGAAATCAACCGTTTACAGACTATTCTTTTATCCTGCAAATTCGAAGTAAGCAGCGTGGGTGCTTTAGAAACGGCAATGGCNNGGTGTACTTCTTAGCGAGGTAAACAGCAAAAGCATGGAGTCACGCATTTGTAAAGGCCTGTTCTTCGCCGGCGAAGTGTTGGACTATGCCCTTCCCAGCGGTGGGTGGAACATCCAGATTGCCGCTTCTACCGGCTGGCTTGCCGGACTAAAAGCAACAA
>DIMZ01000130.1:0-2893 GCA_002425825.1 Cloacimonetes bacterium UBA5553
CCGCCTCCGCGGGAACGACAGATCTATGGATCAACGCATAGCATCTAACGTATAACACTTTTCGTTTAACTTCTTTCGTCTAACGCATAGCGCTTAACGCTTACCGACTAACGTTTACCGACNNAATGGGCTACAAGTCGAGAGGTCGAGAGGTCGAGGGGTCGAGGGGAGCTCAGCGTGTGGACCACGCAATTCAATAATGTTCTGTTTGCCGCATAAGATATAACGTGAATGCTTTTCTCTGTTTTTCTTAAGTTTTTTCTCTTGGGTAAATACAACATTGTGTCGCCCACAAGGGGCTTTATATTGGTGGTGCCTTGTTCCTGAGGCTTACGCCTCAGGCTATTATCTGTCGCTCTTGCAGAGCTGGGGATATTGACAAATCGGTTTTAACCGATATCAGATTTGGGGCGTGAAATTTATCCCACGTTAACAATAACATGCAACACACCACCAAGAATACGCCCTCACCCCCTGTTGGGGTGAGGGTAGGGAATGATTTATTAACCCAAATGTTCTATGTACGTGGGTTAAAACCCACGCCTATAATCCATCCCCCCGATTGCCGGGGTTTGTCAACAGCCTGCTTTCTTCCAGAGCTTAGATGCATCACCTGTTAACCCTCAAACTAACCAACTAACCAGTTAACCTGATATCCTCTCTTTTACTCATCGTTAAATATCAGATTGTGTCGCCCACAAAGAACATTGTTCTGGGGTGCGAGGGTGCTGGGGTGCTAAAGTCGAGAGGTCGAGAAATCGAAGTGTAGATTATCGGTGGAGAATAGCCAGTTTTATTGCTGCTTGACACAAAAAGCGAGTTTAACTTAGTAGAGCAAAGAAAATTATTGGGAAGAGAAATGACCCGAGCTATAGTATTACTAAGCGGTGGCATGGACTCGCTGGTATGTACTGCAAAAGCAGTAGCAGAATGCGATGAACTAAACTTCTTGCATTTCAGTTATGGTCAGCGAACCGCAGTTAGAGAACAAGCCTGTTTTGAGGCTTTGGTTAGGCACTACCAACCAAAAAGGCATAGACATATAGACTATAAATGGCTAAGTGAGATTGGTGGTTCTGCCCTTACCGACAGCAGCATGGAAATTCCTAGCCATGAAGATTCAAAAGGGATTCCGGTTACCTACGTTCCTTTTCGTAATGCCACCTTTTTGTGCGCAGCGGTAGCCTGGGCTGAGGTGATAAATGCTAACTGCATTTATATCGGCGCAGTGGAAGAAGATAGCTCTGGTTATCCTGATTGCCGTGAGGTGTTTTTTGATGCATTTAAGCAATTGATTACCACAGGCAGTAAGGCTGCCAATACCATAGAGATAAGAACACCGGTTTTGCACCTGAATAAAGCAGAGATTGTGCAGCTCGGGATGGAACTGAATGCTCCGTTTGTGCACTCCTGGAGCTGTTATGCCAATAACGACGCTGCCTGTGGAGTGTGCGATAGCTGCCGTTTGCGCCTGAAAGCCTTTAACAAAGCAGGTTATGAAGACCCCATAACTTATAGCAAAGATATATGATATGAATAAGAAAATACTAATTATCCTTACCGGTGGCACCATTGCCATGAAGTCTTCAGGCACTGCGGGAGTAGTACCCAGTCCAGACTTTGCCGAGTTTATTAGCCAATTCCCACAGCTAAGTAATGTAGCCGATATTCAGGTAATGAATTACCTTAACATTCCCAGCCCTTATATGACACCTCAGATGATGTTTGATCTGGCGAAACTGATAGACCTGAAGATTATGGATTTCGATGGAGTGGTTATTACTCACGGCACCGATACTCTGGAAGAGAGTGCCTATCTCTGCGACTTGGTGCTAACTACGCGTAAACCCGTGGTGTTTACCGCAGCCATGCGCAGTGGCAGCGATATTGGGCTTGATGGACCTCGTAACATTGTAGGTGCTGTGCGCGTAGCCAGTCATCACGATTCTATGGATAAGGGTGTATTGGTGGTGATGAATGACGAAATTCACACTGCCCGTGATGTGNNTCGGACACCGGCAAGGTGGATGCCTTTATCTCTATGGGTTATGGACCAATTGGAAATGTGGATCCAGACATGGTGGTTTATCACCGTTCTACCCTTTACCGCGAAAGTGTTTGGTCTGACAACCTGAATACCAAAGTTGATTTAATTAAAGCAGTTGCGGGCATTGATGGCAGATACATTAAGTGCAGCGTGGATAGCGGTGCAGTGGCGATAGTATTGGAAGCCTTCGGCAGAGGTAATGTGCCCAAAGACCTTGTACCTGACATTAAGGCAGCGATAGATGCCAATGTATTAATGGTAATAGCCTCGCGCACCTATACCGGAAGAGTGTTGCCGGAATACGGTTATGAAGGCGGAGGAAAGCACCTGCATGATCTTGGAGCAATATTAGCCGGCGATATGCGGGGTGTGAAGGTACGCCTGAAGCTGATGGCACTATTTGGTAAATATAACGATGCCGATACTGTTCGGCGTTTCTTTTTGCAGAGTTTGAATTGAGAATAGCCATAGTAGGCCCTGCTCCACCATTCAGAGGCGGCATATCGCTATTTGCGCTAATGCTGGCGCGTGCCTGGCGAGATAAGGGTGATGATGTGGTATTCATAAACTTCCGGGAGCAATACCCCAAGCTGCTGTTTCCGGGTAAAAAGCAATTAGATAGCAGCCTGCGAGAAGATGAATTTGAAAACTATAGAATTATTACGCCCTGGCTGCCACATAGCTGGTATAACGCAGTAAAAAAGATAAAGGCATGTAAGCCGGATATAATAATCTTCTCTTGGTTTTTGCCCTTCTTTGCCCCGGCGTATTATTACCTTATGCGCTACTTGCCTGAATGCCGCAAAGTGGTATTGGCACATAACGTTACGTCACACGAAACATGGC
>DIMZ01000130.1:2931-3110 GCA_002425825.1 Cloacimonetes bacterium UBA5553
TCTTGCCAAGTATCTCAGCAAACTTGTATTCGGCAATGCTGATGATATAGTGGTACTTAGCAAATCATCCATAAACGAACTTGTTACATATTATAACACATCTATATCTAATAAGAGCATCTTAGGCTTTCACCCTATTTACAATTGCTATTCTGAACAAGCTGAGTTAACCAGTGAAG
>DIMZ01000130.1:3137-4416 GCA_002425825.1 Cloacimonetes bacterium UBA5553
AAGCCGTATAAAGGCCTAGATGTTCTGCTTGATGCCATGCCCCGCGTGCTGAGTGCTTTGCCCCATCTGAAGCTTGTGATAGCCGGTGAGGTTTATGGCGATAAAGAAGCTTATATTCGGCAAATATATGATCTTGGCATTCAACATGCGGTTGATGCCCATTTCCGTTATATCAGTGACGATGAAGTAGCGACGTTCTTTAGCCGTAGCAGCCTGTGTGTTTTACCCTATAAAAGTGCCTCGCAGAGCGGTGTGATAGCCACTTCCTATAGCTTCGGTGTGCCTGTGCTTGCCTCGGATGTGGGAGGCTTGGGCGAATACATAATCCCCGGTGAAACAGGCTATCTGGTAAAACCCAATGACCCCATAAGCCTCGCCGATGCAATAATAAGCTTCTATAAACAAAAGCCTGAGCTGAAGCCTGCCATTATGGAGTATAACAAACTTCATTCATGGGATAGTTTGGCTTCATTAATAACCGGATGCAGCACTGATAAACTTGGAACAAAGCGAAGGAGTAAGCCTGCTGAACTAAAGAAGCTGTTGTTGATTAGCTACTATTTTCCTCCCTGCGGAGGGGCAGCAGTTCAGAGGTGGTTACGCTTTATAGATGCTCTTGACAAGCGTGGAGTGCAAGTAACGGTGATAACTACCAAAGATGGTGATTATCCATATCGCGATGAAAGCCTTGTTACCAAGCTACCCAAAGGCATTAAGGTACTGCGGAGTAAGCCATTGGGCTTCAGTAGCATTTGGTGCATGTTTGGTAATAAAGAACTGCCTTATGGTTCGCTTAAGACCAGTCAAACTGATTCAATTCTCAAGCGAATAGCATATTGGATTAGATTAAATCTGGTGGTTCCTGATATGCGCCTTGGCTGGAATAATAGTGCATACCACTTGGCAGAACAGGAACTGATAACCAATAACTACGACATGGTTATTACAACCGGACCGCCACATTCTACGCATCTGATTGGGATGAAGCTTAAAGATAGATTCGGCGTACGTTGGTGCACCGACTTTCGCGATCCCTGGTCGGAAATATACTATCTGAAACTAAGCCCACCTTCGCAAGTAACCATGATGTTGCACCGCTATCTGGAGAAGAAGGTGATCAGCAAGGCAGATGTGAATTACATTGTAAGCTCTGGAATTGCCAATACTCTGCCTGCTGGCAAGAAAGTGATTCTCTACAATGGCTACAATCCTCAGGACTTTGCCGGCAAAGAATATTGCTCAACGGACACTTTTCGCATTAAGTACGTAGGTCAGCTTG
>DIMZ01000130.1:4456-4589 GCA_002425825.1 Cloacimonetes bacterium UBA5553
TTACTGCGCTCGAGCAGCTTCAGGACAAAACGAGCATTGAGCTTTCGTTCATCGGCACCCGGGTAGTTCCACCAAGTAGCTTCAAGCTAAAGCAAGTGCCTTTTACAAAGCATGATTCTGCGATAGATGAGAT
>DIMZ01000065.1 GCA_002425825.1 Cloacimonetes bacterium UBA5553
GGTTGCCGATGGCGGGGCATATTGCAGCGTTACTCCCTGGGTAACCTGGCGTTCCACAGTGCAATGCTGCGGCTGCTACGAGGTTCCTAACGTTCATTGTGACGTGTATGGAGTATATACCAACAACGTGTTTTCCGGTGCGTTCAGAGGGTTTGGCTCGCCACAGGTGAACTTTAGCATAGAGCAGTTGATTGAGATTGCAGCTGCTAAGCTTGGTATATCGGAAACTGAGTTACGCAGAATAAATATGGTAAAGCAAGATAGCGTTACCATCACCGGACAGAAGCTGGACACGCATACAGTATCACTGCAACAGGCAATGGACACTGTGCTGCGCGAAGTGGATTATGAAGCTAAACTGCCCAAATGCAGCTATGGAGATAAACAGGCAGATGAGTGGTATGGCATAGGTTATGCCATTTCCTACCGTGGTATGAGCCTGGGAGCAGAGGGAACAGACTTTAACAGCGCGATAATAAACATTCAGCCCGATGGCAGCGTACTGCTGGAAACTGGCATTCACGAGAACGGACAAGGCTCGGAAACTGCCATGATCCTTATTTTAGCTGAAGAACTCGGTATTCCCCAAGAGCTTATCCGTTACCGCTTTCCCTCTACATCCAATATTCCCGATGGCGGCACAACCGTTGCCTCAAGGGGAACACTTTTGGGCGGAGGAGCAACCGTTAAGGCTGCCGAGATAGTAAAGCAGCGTTTGTGTGAAGGCGTAGAAGCCTCTATGGGCATAAAGAACTGCCAGTTTAAGGATGGCAAAGTATATGATGTGGTGGGTCACGAAGTGGCAGACTATTACACCGCAGTTAAGCTCTGCTATGCCAATCAGATTTATCCCTATGCCTTTGGTGTGTTCCAGGCCCCACGAGTAAGCTGGGATGAGCATACCGGCCACGGTGATGCGTATTTCACGTGGGTTTATGGCTGCCAGGCTGTGGAGCTGAAGGTTAATCCCCAAACGGGACAGATAACACTTATGAACATGATCGCCGCTCATGATATAGGTAAGGCAATAAATCCCGCCATGCTGGCAGGTCAGTTCTATGGCGGCCTTACTATGGGCGCGGGTTATGGGCTGTATGAAGACACCCCATTGCAAGACGGCAAGCCGACAATAAGCAACTATCATAACTACCGCGTACTTCGCAGCACAGACCTGCCAGAGATGACCGCTATCTTTGTCCAGAACCCCGACCCCAATTCTCCCAGTAAAGCCAAAGGGATTGGTGAACCTACTCTGGAGCTTATGGCGCCCGCTATTGCCAATGCCCTATATCGCGCCACAGGAATGCGCTTTAATTCCCTGCCCCTCGCCAAGGGTGTGCAGGAATATATGAAAGGACTAAAGAAATGATAGTTTCAGTTAACGGCACCGAATATCCCATAGAATCAGCATCCGGGGAGAAGAGCCTGGCAATGTGGCTACGAGAAGACCTGATGCTTACCGGAACCAAGATAGGTTGCGACATCGGCGTATGCGGAAGCTGCACCGTGCTACTGGATAACAAGGCAGTGCGCTCATGCAAAATAAAGCTTAAAGATGCAGTTGGCAAGAACGTTGTAACCATTGAAGGTATGGTGAACAAAGATGGCAAGCTGCACCCCATTCAGCAGGCCTTTGTGGATTGCGGAGCTATTCAATGCGGTTNNTGCGGTTTCTGCACGCCGGGTATGGTGCTCTCTGCCTATGCCCTGCTGCTGGAAACGCCCAATCCAACCCGTGAACAAGCCAGGCAAGCTATAAAAGGCAATCTCTGCCGCTGCACCGGCTATCAACAGATTATAGACGCCATCATGTGCGCTGCACAGGCTATCTGCAAGCATAAAGGTATTTAAAAAAGAGAAAAAGAGGGAAAGAGAATATGGTTGGAGATAGAAGGTGGAGCAAAGAGATCATTGGTGTTCAACCGGTGGTTCTTGATTTATCCTCTTTTTCTCTTTTCCTCTTTTTTGAATCATTCTTGCATATATAAGACATAACATAGAGGTGAATATGAATAACATCGACAAAGCCAAAGTCCTAATTAAAGAATTGGAAGCCCTGAAGCCCGCCTTATATGGCAAAGACTTCCTTTTAACCTGGGAAAACAGCGTTGAAAATCTAAAAGCAGTGATGCTGGTTGCCGAGATATTGCAGCTGCTTCACAAAGAAAAGAAGCCCTGGCGCATCTTTGACTATGGCCTGGCAATCTCCATCTTCCGTGATAACAGCACCCGCACCCGTTTCAGCTATGCTTCGGCAGTAAATGGCCTGGGGCTTGGTTTATCGGAACTGGACGAAGTGAAAAGCCAAATAGCCCACGGTGAAACTGTGCGCGAAACTGCTAACATGATCTCGTTTTTAACCGAAGTTATCGGCATTCGTGACGACATGTATCCCGGCGAAGGGCACACCTATATGAAAGAAGTTGCCGATGCAGTGGAAGAAGGCTTCCAAAGCGGATTACTGGCACAGCGTTCCACCCTGGTAAACCTGCAATGCGACCTGGATCACCCCACCCAAAGC
>DIMZ01000248.1:0-2113 GCA_002425825.1 Cloacimonetes bacterium UBA5553
CCAATGATTGCCCAGCTTGTGCAAAATCAAAATGCGCTGGTGCAACGCTATTTAAGCGAGATAAAAGAAGACATTAAAGACGATAACCCCAAGCCGGACAATCAACGTCTGGCAAAGAACCTGCTATTGGTGAAGCGTGCTGCTCCGCGCAACAAAGCTTTTATGAAGCTGATGCAGGATGGCGAGCTGAAAAAGATGGTTAACGACATCGAAGGCATGTATCTGCGTGACAAAAACATGCACGAGCTGGACGAGAACCTATTTTTCGTGGTGGAAGAACGGCATAACAGCGTTGATCTCTGCGAAAAAGGGCGCGAACTGCTTGCCAGGCGCGAAAGTGACCTGTTTGTGGTTCAGAGTTTAGACGAACTGCTGGGCGAGGTGGACGCCAATGAGAAGCTAAGCGATGCCCAAAAGATGGCACATAAAGAGGCTGTAACGGGTAGATTTATGGACAAAAGCGAGAAGCTGCATAACATAAATCAGCTTCTACGCGCTTTCACCTTGTTCGAAAACGATCAGGAATATGTGGTGATAGATAACAAGGTGATAATAGTGGATGAATTCACCGGCAGGCAGATGCCCGGCAGACGCTTTTCCGATGGCTTGCATCAGGCTTTGGAAGCCAAAGAAAACGTGGAGATAGAAGCCGGAACGCAAACCTTTGCCACCATCACATTGCAAAACTATTTCCGCATGTTCGAAAAGCTGGCAGGTATGACGGGTACTGCCATAACCGAGGAATCGGAATTTATGGAAATCTATAAGCTGCCCGTTATGGCAATTCCTACCAATGTGCCGATTACGCGTATAGACCACGACGACATGATTTACCTTAGCAAAAACGATAAGTATCAAGCCATTATAAACGAGATATCATATTGGCACGAGCGGCAAAAGCCTGTGCTGGTAGGTACGGTTAGCGTGGAAGTAAGCGAGATTCTCTCCCGCCTCTTAAAGCGCAAGGGCATTGCTCACAATGTACTGAATGCCCGCCAACACCAGCGCGAAGCAGAGATTATAACCGGAGCGGGACAGCCAGGAGCGGTTACCATTGCCACCAATATGGCGGGACGCGGAACAGACATCAAGCTGGGCAAGGGCGTGGTGACAGGAAGCTCCGAGAGCTATCGCAATTTGTCCAATGCCTTAACCGATGAATTCCCCTGGGGCTTGCCATTGGACGGCTTGCACGTTATAGGCAGTGAACGCCACGAAAGCAGACGTATAGACCGCCAGTTACGTGGCCGTGCCGGACGTCAGGGCGATCCGGGCACCTCACGCTTTTTCCTGTCTTTGGAAGATGATCTGATGCGCCTGTTTGGCAGTGACCGCATTGCTCCCATGATGATGAAGATTGGGCTAAAGCCGGGTGATGCCATTCGCCATCCCTGGATGACCAAGGCTGTGGAAAAGGCACAGAAAAGGGTTGAGGAACATAACTTTGAGATTCGTAAGAACCTTATAAAGTACGATGAGGTAATGAATCAACAGCGCGAGGTTATCTATTCCTATCGCCGCAGTGTACTAAAGGGTTATGACCTGAAGCCCGAGATTTTGGAGATGATAAGCGAGACTATAGAGAATACCATTGCCGACATCATCCCGCCAGATAGCTATCCTGAAGATTGGAATCTGGAGCGCATTTGCCATTGGTTCAGAAATAGTCTTAATCTGGGCATAACGCCTTCCGACCTGGAAAGTGACCATTTGAATAAAGACCTGTTGCTAAATACATTAACAGACTTTGCACTTCAGGCTTATGAACATAAAGAGGCACAGATTGGGGCAGAGCAACTGCGTAACATTGAACGCCGTGCGCTGTTGGAAGTGGTGGATAACGAATGGCGGGATCACCTGCATGAGATGGACTTGCTGAAAGATGGAGTGCATTTGCGTTCTTATGCCAACAAAGACCCGCTTATCGAGTATAAAAAAGAGAGCTTTGAGCTTTTCCAAAACCTGATTGGCAGAATACAGGAGAACGTTACCAAAAAGGTGTTTACCACCTATATCTTGTCTCAGGCACAGATGGAAGATATGCTAAAGCATGCCAATCTTAGCCATGACGATATGAGCGCGTTTATTCACGCTCAGCAGCAGGCTATGGCTA
>DIMZ01000248.1:2144-9274 GCA_002425825.1 Cloacimonetes bacterium UBA5553
GCCCCGCCGCAGTTTAATACCAATACCCCGGAAGAAAAGCAGCGTCCGGTTCGCGTGGCGGCAAAGGTTGGACGTAACGATCCCTGCCCCTGCGGAAGCGGAAAGAAGTATAAGAAATGCTGTGGGCAGCACGAAGACTTTGAAGATTAAAGGATAGATGATGGCAAAAGGATTAATAATAGTAGAATCACCCGCCAAGGCAGGAACCATTAGCAAGTTTCTAAAGAATCAGTATAGCGTAAAAGCCTCTATGGGGCATATACGAGACCTGCAGCAGCATGAATTGGGCGTGGATGTGGAAAAGAACTTTAAGCCCAAGTATGTGATAGACAAGAAAAAGACCAAGGTGATAAGCGAGCTGAAAGAAGCTGCCAGTGCTGCCGAAGCTATCTATCTGGCAAGCGACCATGACCGCGAAGGAGAGGCGATTGCCTGGCACCTGAACGAAGCATTGGCAAAAGAAGTGAAGGGCAAGCCTGTGTATCGCATAGTGTTTAACGAAATCACCGCCAAAGCCATCAGCTCATCAATAGAGAATCCCCGCTATATTGACATTGCCAAAGTAGATGCCCAGCAAGCGCGACGGATATTAGACCGTATAGTGGGCTATGGAGTTAGCCCGCTTTTATGGAAAGTGATAGCCAAAGACCTTTCTGCCGGACGAGTGCAATCGGTAGCCCTAAGGCTTATCTGCGAGCGGGAAGCGGAAATACAGGCATTTGTCCCCAAAGAATTTTGGAAAGTGGAAGCCGACTTCTGGCGGGATAAACTGCCTAAGTTTTCTGCCAGCCTGGAGATGTTCGACGGAAAGAAGATAGAGATTGCCGACGAGAAAACAGCTTTGCAACTGGTGGAATCTATAAAGAATGACCCGGCTCTGCTAAGCGAGATAAAGCGTAGCAACAGGAATGTGGAGCCTCCGGCACCTTTTATAACCAGCACCTTGCAGCAAGAAGCCTCAAAAATACTGGGATTTCAGGCACAACGAACTATGAGCATAGCCCAGGCTTTATATGAGGGTATAGACCTGGGCGGAGAAAGCGCGGGACTGATTACCTACATGAGAACAGACTCCACTCGTATAGCAGAAGAGGCTGTGGCAAGCTGTAAGGAGTTGATAAAAGAGCGGTTTGGCGCAAACATGCTAAATGCCAGTGTGCGGGTTTTCAAAAACAAGCAAAGCGCACAGGATGCGCATGAAGCCATCCGTCCCACCGATCCTTTCCGTACTCCCGAAAGCCTGGAAGGGCTTTTGAGCAAAGAGCAACTGAAACTTTACACACTAATCTGGCAACGCTTTATTGCCACTCAGATGAAGCCGGCAAAGCTATTGGTTAGTGCCGCAAAGATTAGCATTGGCAAAGCCCGATTTGGCGCAAGCGGTAATCAGATTGCCGAAGAAGGATTTTTGAAAGCATATCCGCATGTAAACATCCCCCTGGGCGAAAAAATTCACGCCGACTACGGCAAAGATGATGAACTGCTGCACAGCGACCTCTTGTCCACACAGCACTTCACCTCCCCGCCTTCGCGATTCACAGAGGCATCTTTGATAAAAGAACTGGAAGCCAAGGGCATTGGCCGTCCCTCTACCTATGCTTCCATTATTAGCACCATTCGCAATCGCAAGTATGTGCTTATGGAAAAGAAGTCGTTTCTGCCATCTACTTTGGGGATTGATGTAAATCGCTTTTTGGTGGATAATTTCGATGCTATATTCAACGTTAAGTTCACTGCCGAGATGGAAGATAAGCTGGACAAGGTGGAGTATAGCCACATAGTTTGGACAGACTTGGTGCGCTCTTATTACGACCAGCTTCAGGCATTAATAACCAAAATAGACGTAAAGAAAGAAAAGAATAGTTTTGTGCAAGACAGCGGGCTTAGCTGTGATCTGTGCAAAACCGGAACCATGGTGATAAAGCGCAGCAAAGGCGGAGAGTTTCTTTCCTGTAGCCGCTATCCAGAATGCAAGAACAGCAAAAGCTTTAAGCGTGATGCAGAAGGCAAGATAGTAATACTGGTTCCCTCTACTTTAGACGAAAACTGCCCCCAATGCGGTAGCCCATTAGTAATGCGCTCCGGTAAGTTCGGTGAGTTTATAGCCTGTTCCACCTATCCCAAATGCAAGTATGCACGTCCTAAAACCATGGGAATTAAGTGCCCCGAATGCGGTATTGGCGAGCTAACCTCCCGTNNAAAACAGGACGCCCGTTTTATTCCTGCAACCGTTATCCGGAATGTAAGTTTATAACTAACGACAAACCTCTGGATATCGCCTGCCCCCACTGCGGTAACCCCTACATCGTAGAGAAATATAGCAAGGACAAGGGAAGCAGCAAGCAATGCCCCAAGTGTAAGGAAGTATTGGATTAATCATGCACTTTCAAGACGGCGTTAAAAGCGCAATTCAGAGCATCATGAGCCACAAGATAAGGTCTTCACTTACCCTAACGGGTATAGTGATCGGCGTTTTGGCGGTGGTTACCATGTTTTCCAGTATCTATGCACTGAAGGAGCTGATAAACCGTAATATGGAAGGCATGGGCTGGAACTTCTCTTTGGTTATTACCCCCGGATATAACATGCCAGAACGCAGCAGCGTAAGCTCTGCCGGTAGCTTCAGGCGTTCCACGCAGAGCATTCCCAGCTTGAACTACGATGATTACCTGGCCATAAAGGAACAGCTTAGCTACAAAAGCATGTATGGCATAATAGAATCCAGCGGTCTGTTTAATATTGGCAATAAAGCCCGAACCGTACGGCTACGCGCCACTGATACCGAGTTTTTGCGCAATAAAACCTATAACATCGGCAAGGGGAGATATTTTAACGAGTATGAGAACGAAAACGCCATGGCTGTTGCCGTGTTGGGCTACCACTTTGCCGAGGAGTATTTTCCCGGTAAAGACCCGATAGACGAGTATCTACAGCTTGGCGAGCATCGGTTCAGAATAGTTGGTGTATTATCTTCCGATGCTTTGGCAACGAACAATGGCATGAACTTTAATACCTGGGAGCGAAAGGAAGATCTTAAAGCCGTATATGTACCCCTGAGATATGGTGCCAGGTATTTTGGCACAGGGGGAACCCTGCATCAGATATACCTGCAAGCTTCATCTCAGGAAGGTTATAGGGCACTAAAGCGGGAAGCGCGTCAGCTATTGTTATCGCGTCATAATATGTATCCAAATTTCACCTTCATGGATGTGGGAGATTTCCTCTTAACCATTACCCAGGAGGTAGAGAAGTTCATGAAGAAATGGAACATCACCCTAATCGCCATCGCCTCTATATCGCTGATTGTAGGCGGGATAGGGCTGTTTAGCACCCTGCTAATCTCTATCCAGGAGCGCATGAGCGAGATTGGCATTCGTAAAAGCATTGGTGCTACAGAAACAGACATATTCTTCTACTTCATCTTCGAAGCTCTTGCCCTTGCTTTTTGGGGTGCTATAACCGGAGTTATGCTATCGTGGATACTTATTACTGCTATCGCCAATGCCATCAAGTTTCCCCTATATATGCCCTATCAGGGTGTGGCAATCGGGGTTGGTTTCTCTTTGTTAGTTGGCTTTCTCTCCGGTTTGTATCCTGCGCTGAAAGCTGCAAGCATAGACCCTATCCAAGCCATCTATTACCGCGAATAGCTATAGAAAACCAGATAGGGACTCTCCCCAGCCAAGCTGATCAATAACCTTTGTTAGCTCATCTCTGCTGCTAAAATGCTGTATCTTGCTTATTTCGCTATTTACTAATCTATCTGAAAGCCGGGAAAGTTCGTTTGTGCATTGCTTCATTGCCAACCAAGTGGCATCTTCATAGGCAAAGCGAAAGCGCAGGGCAAAGCGTAAGGCTCGCAACAGCCGCAAAGGGTCTTCACGGAAACGCTTAGCCGGTTTACCAATACAGCGGATTGTCCTCTGCTCCAAATCCTGTATGCCAAAGCCGCATAAATCCAGCACTTTCATGCTGCAAACATCCATTAAGAGGGCATTAATGCTAAAGTCACGCCGCATGGTGTCTTGAAGCAAGGTGCCATAGCTTACCTTAGGATAGCGGCTCGGGTAGCTATAAACCTCGCGCCTGGTGCTCACCAATTCCAAAGTAATGCCCTGCACGCTTAGCTTTAGCGTGCCGAATTCTGGATAACTGCTTAATGTAACTGCATTCAGCTTGTGTTCCAAATGCTCTGCCAGTAGCATGCTACCATTATTTAGCTCGATGCAGATGTCTATATCCGCACTCGTCTGTTCACTACTTGCATCCCGCAACAGATAATCACGCACACAGCCGCCGGCAAAATGGGTTTTGGCCTCAAACTTTGTGCCGATAATGCACTTTTTAAGTAGCTCAGATAAACATAACAGGTTCACAATATCAGCTCGGAAATCACGCTGTTGGACACAAACAACCCGGCACGGCTTAGGCGCAGATACTTGCCATCCAGTTCCAGCATGCCAATCTGCTTTAGTTTATCTATCGGCTTAGCATACACATCAAGCAACTCTCTGCCAAAACGCTGCTTATAAACATCAAGATTTATGCCTTGCAGTAGCCTTAAACCCATCATAATAAAGTCCTCTTCTTGACGCTTAGCATCGCAGTGAACGGCATTTGGAAACAGCATGCCTTCTTTAACGTTATTGTAATAAGCTTGTAAGTTACTATGATTCTGGTAGCGGATGGGCGGTATCCAGCCAGAAGCGGAGGCACCCAATGCCAAATAGCTGTTGCTCTTCCAGTAGGCTAAGTTATGCTGCGATTCTCTTCCCTGCCTGGCAAAGTTCGATATCTCATACTGAACATAGCCATTATCGGTAATAACCTCGCACAGCTTGCTATACTCGGCTTCCACCCTGTCATCATCAGGCAGGTAAATCCCTTGTTCGTGCCGGGCACAGCCTTCGTCCAGGCAAAGCAGGTAGGCAGATATATGCTCGGGATTAAGCTTCATATAAGCTTCCAGGTTGCGGGTTACATCGCTTAACTCATCATTGGGCAAACCATACATAAAGTCCAATGATATGTTCTTGAAACCGGCATCTCTAATGAGGGCAATCCGGGCAGGCATATCATCCGCTTTATGCCGTCTGTCCAGCCACTTCAGTTGCGCATCATCCATGCTTTGCAGCCCAATGGATAGCCTGTTTATCGGGCTTTGCTTCAGCTCGCTAACAAACTGCGCAGTTATCTGAATGGGATTTATCTCCAGGGTAATCTCAGCCGTTTCGTTCCAGGTGAGTGCATCAAGAATGCCATTTATCTGACTGGGGCTTAAAAGTGAGGGACTGCCACCGCCAAAGTAGATGCTTGCCAGAGGTTTGTCAAGATAGCTTTGGTATAGTTTCAGCTCTATATGCAGGGCACGGAGGTATTCCTCCATGGCACTTTGGCTGTAAGGTAGCGAGAAGAAGCTGCAATAACCGCATCTGGACAGGCAAAAGGGGATGTGTATATACAGGCTTAGCGGGGTTGACGGAATATCCTGTCCCATCGGATATGTGGCTCGTCGAAGAGCTTGTTAAATTCTATGCCCTTGCTCCAGAATATCAGCCAGGGGGTGCCAGTGATGTATTTGCGGTCTAAAAAGCCCCAATAGCGGCTGTCATCGCTAACGTCACGATTGTCACCCATTACAAAATACTGTCCCTCCGGCACCTTAATGGGGCCAAACCAATCACGATTAAAGTACTTGCGCACAGCCGTGCTGTCGGCAGGGTTGTTTACCCTATATGGCTCGTACCATTGGTTCATAGATATTTGATCTATGAAGGTTTCGGGCATGCGATGCTCGTGAACAATCCTTGGTGACAGAGGCGGGCTGGGATCTGCCAGTCCATAGCTTTCAAAGCCCTTGGTGAATTCTTCGCCGTTTACATAAACTATCTTGTCGCGCACTTCTATTGTGTCGCCAGGCATGCCTATAACGCGTTTTACCACGTTCTTTCGCGCATAATAAGTGATATTGAAAGCGGTCATGGGAAACTTGGCAAAGCTGTGCTTTTTATTTATATAAATGGGGTGAAACAGCGTTATAAAGTCGTTCTTACTGCTCTCGTGTTCCGGCGTTCCTTCCTCTATCTTGGGAAAGCGGAAGGTTACAATGTCTCCCTGTTTGGGATCGGTGAAATAGTACTTTAGTTTGTTGGCTACCAGATAGTCGCCCACTAACAGCGTTTTTTCCATCGATGATGAAGGAATAAGGAAGTTTTCAAACGTGAAGTTGCGAATTATCATCGCCACTACAAAGGCAAAAAGAATAGCTTCCACCCAATCCTGTACCACCGGTTTGCGTTTACGAAATTTCTTTCCTGCGGGGATGGGGCTAATGCTGAAGCTTAACTCATCGGATTTGGTTCTATCCTGTTTAATTGTGGCTTTCTCTCTCATATTTATAATGCTTGTCCTTACACATATTCCATTTACAGCCACATACCACAAACTAAGGGGTTTATGTCAAGTTCAAATTAGCTCTTAGTATGCCAGCATCAACAATGCTTCTATCTCCGAGGCTTCCAGCCTGCTTACAGCTCCAACTTTGGGGCTTATCATAATCAGCTCTTTCAGCTTCCCTAAGTCTTTTTCTTTTATCCCGAGGTCACGCAGCGAACCTGCCAGTCCCCAGCTTTCTATCTTATCCCGGAAGCGGCGCAAAGCCATGGATACACTGTCTGCTCCCCAAACTCTCTGTGCCCAACGCAGGTATGCGGAGGGGTTCTTTTCGCTCATATACTCAATCCAGGCGGGGAAGATTACTGCCAATCCCTCGCCGTGGGCTATGCTTGGATATAGTGCCGAAAACGAATGCTCTATCTGGTGGCAAGCCCAGTCTCCGCCCTTTAGTCCGGCACCAGATATGCCATTTAATGCCAGCGTGGCACTCCAGGCAAGATTTGCTCTCGCTACCAAATCTGCCGGATGCTCCCGCAAACGGTCTGCCATTTCTACTATCGTCTTGAGCAAGGCTTCGTCTATTGCCAGTGTACTAAGAGCCTTGGTACCAGCAAAATAATACTCCAGGATGTGGGCAATGGCATCCATGGCACCATTGGCAGTTTGCTTGAAGGGTAAGCTGCTCTGAACAGATGGGTCGATTATGCTAAGCCTTGGATACACCAAAGGCGATA
>DIMZ01000248.1:9385-10780 GCA_002425825.1 Cloacimonetes bacterium UBA5553
ACGATGGCTTGCTGCTTGCTAAATGCATCCCAGGGGTCTGCTAAATACACACCCGCTGCCACTGCCTTGGCGGTGTCTATCACACTACCGCCACCCACTGCTACTATGGCATCAACCGGCTTATCCTTAGCCATGCTAACAATTTCTCGCACCTTGGCTAAGCTGGGATTGGGCTGAACTCCCCAGCTCTCTATGCAGCTTATTCCAGCTTTGTTCAAGCTGTACATCACCTGGTCATAAACGCCGTTTTGCTTTATAGAGCCGCCCCCGGCTATCATAATGCAATTCTTATGTCCTGCCTTGGCAAGCTCGTCCCCCAGCTTGGCAATGCTCCCTTCTCCAAAATGAATCCTGGTTGGGTTATGAAACGTGAAAGCCTCCATGGCTGTCTCCTTACATTGATCGTTATTATTCTGCGACCATTAAACATACTAAGCGAAAAATGCGGTCTGACAAGCCTAAACACGGCATATTGATACATCAAGCTCCGTGGGATTATACACAGGATACTTCCCCAGCTTTATGGATGCCTTTAGTTTATCTCCCAACTCAGCATCGGCTTCGTAGATGCTTTGCAAAGCTCGCTTTATAGCTCTAACTATGCTAAACCGTTGCTTAGCCATTTCTGTGGTAAAATTGCGTATGCGCTTATCGGGACGGTAAACTTCACGTAAATAGCTTGCCAAAGCATCTTGCTCATCACGCAAATCATCTGCCCGAGCATAGTTGCAATGCTGCTCCATTTCAGCAAGCTCAGCCACAATTTGCATTAGCCTTTCTTTTACCTGCCTAATGCAGCTTACATCGGTCATAGGCATTGCCATAAAGCTATCCAGAGAGCTTAGGCCATGCTCTGCTAATGCGTCTTTGCTTCCCATGCAAATGTAAGATGCATGAATAGACGAGCTGATAGACATCAATGCCTCCAAACTTACCGGTATGCCTGCATGGCTTATCAGCTCAATTATGTAGCGCATCCCCACGCTTAGTTTTAACTCGTGCTCTCGGTATTTATACCTTATCCTTACTCTGTTACCGCATATCTCTATGCGGCAGCCTTCAGCATCCGGTTCTCTTAATCGCTGTGCCATCTGTGCTCCTCACGTCTTTGTTGTATTGCATGAAAATTAGCATCTCTAATTCTGTGGGCATATTATTAGTGATGCTAATTGTGTCAAGCATAAAATGAGCATTTTTTAAGTCTGCTGTCTTCTGCAGTCATTCGTATAATGCTCCTCCGCACTCTTATCCTCTTGGTAAAAAACACTTTCATATAACGTGACAATCCTGTTTTAACTCACAATTTGCTAATGGGATAATGCGTTGTTGCTGAGTTGCATGTCTTGTAATGCCTGGTAACTCTAAAGTGTGATAGCAGGGGCAAATTGAAAGTCA
>DIMZ01000248.1:10805-10974 GCA_002425825.1 Cloacimonetes bacterium UBA5553
AAAGTCAAAACGCCGCATGGTTGTGACCTCTAAACGACACAACGAATATGAACTCTCTCCCCCTTCAGATGTTTTGACCCCTAAACGACACAGATAAAATGCAACACTTTTTTGCAATCAATGCTGCTTTCTCTACGCAAGCCAGAGCACCACGAATCTTACTATTGTC
>DIMZ01000099.1:0-3327 GCA_002425825.1 Cloacimonetes bacterium UBA5553
TGGTTTTATGCATCAGCTTTTTGTTTACCTTCAGGATAGAGTTATACACAGCTTTGTGCATTATGCTGTGCTTAAAGCCATACTCTGTGTCTTGTTCTTTGTTTATTATGTCCAAAAACTCAATGGCGGAGATGTGTTGCATGGTTAGGTCTATGTTCGACTTGGGAGCCAGCTTTTCATCCAGCAATGCCAATATAGACTTGTAGAAAGTGATGCCGATAGCGGAAGCTTTTTGCAGCAGGATGATGCTTTGCTTGTCTAAGTTCATTAAGCGGGAGAGCACTAGTTCCAGCACGTTTTCCGGAATGGCAAAGTCGTATAAATCTATGTTTTCTCCGCAAGTTATCCGCCTTTTTATGGATGCAATCCATTCTTCTATATAAAAGGGATTGCCGGCAGACTTCCTGCCCAGTTCGGCTAAGATGTGTTTGGGGGCATGGAAGCCGGAGAGAGCCTTGCCGATAAAGCTTTCAATCTGCTCTTCATTTAGCTCTGCCAGGCGGATATCTACTACATTTACACTGCTGGGTAAACTAATGGGCGGTTTCTGTCCTTTGCGATAGCTTATTACAAACATCACTCTGGCAGGCAGGGCAGCATTGGTAAATTCACAGATGTTTATGTTCTTTAGCAGGAACACAAGGGCATTCAGAGAAGCTTCGTCACAGAAGTGTAGATCATCAAATACCAAAAGCAGCAGCTTCTGATGGGCAGCATAGCTAATTGCAATGGCTTGAGTAAGGATTAGGATAACGTTGTTCAGCACGGCAACTACATCCTGCAAAGAATTGCTGCTAATGCTGTGCGCTTTTGCAAAGCCTGAGATAAACAGCATCTGAGGTATATAGCTGATTAGCTGCCGATACATTGCATCCGGGATATCGCTGCTAAGGCTGTTGATGGCTTCGGTTATGCGCTGCTCTGCCTGCTGAGGTGTTATGCTGTCGTCTATACGGAAGTAATTGCGCATAACCTCCTTGAAAGAAGCATAAGGCGGTTGATAAACAGGCGATATCTCGGATAACAGGTAGCAATCGGCACTCAAGGAATTGCAAAACTCCTTTATCAGTCTGGTTTTGCCCATGCCTGCAAGAGCGGAGATGCTTACTACGTCGGGTTTTTTGCCCTGAATGCCTGCGCTATGTATGCTAAGGTTTTGCGAGAAGATAGAAGCTAACTTGCCAAGCTCGGTTTCTCTGCCAATGAAATGGCTTTGTGATACCTTGCGGGAGTATTGATGCGTGTTTACACAGGCAACAAGCCAGGTTTGCACGGGCTGGCTTTTACCTTTTACCTGCAATGTACCAAAGGGCTGAAATTCAAAATAGCCTTCCAAAGCTTCTTTCATTTCATTGGGAAGCATTACCTTCATGGGGCTGCCCATTTCCTCCATGCGAGAAGCAAGATTAACCACGTCTCCATACACGGTGAAATCACCCTCTCTTTTTAATCCAACCTTGCCGGTGGCAACCATGCCGCTGTTAACCCCAACCCGAACAGCCAGGTCGGTGCTAATATGGCTTAGTTCCGGTATGCTTGGTCTTATCTTGTTATACATATCTATTACTTCGATAAGCTCCAGTCCGGCATACACTGCTCGGCGGGCATTGTTTTCAGAATACTGCAGCGACCCAAAATGCGCCATAATTCTGTCGCCTTCGTACTTGTCCACATAACCGCCATACTTGCTTACTCGTTCCGAAAAGCTAAGTAAAAGCTGATCTAACAAATGCTGTAGAACATCGGCACTGATTAGCTCAGACATTGCCGTGAAGCCCTTAATATCGGCAAAAAGCACACCGATATACCTGTTTTCCCCTTCTTTTAGTGCCTCGGCTGGTTCGGCATTAGGGATGGGTGCCAAAGTGGACGAACTGGAAAGTAAACTGCTTAGGTTGTTAAACATATAGCCTGTTAGCCTCCGTGATTGCTGTTTATCTTATGCTGTGCCTCAGGATTATTGCTTAGTGTATTGCCTCTGTTTTTGCAGGTGTTCTTCATAGCTGCGGGAAAATACATTGTTGCCCTTTCTATCCGCAAAGAAGTACAGGTAGTTATGGGGTTTGGGGTTTAATGCGGCTATTACTGATTCTACCGAAGGGTTGGCGATGGGTGTGGGTGGCAAGCCGGAAACGATGTAGGTATTGTAGGGTGACAGTATCTGTGTATCCCGGTAGCGCAACACTTCCCGTTTTATGCCTTTGGGTTCCATTATGTAATCCACAGTGGGGCAGGACTGCAAGCGCATTCCGCGCGCCATTCTATTGGCAAACACGCCGGCTATTATCTCCCGCTCACTTGCCGGGCCCGATTCTTTTTCCACTATGGAAGCCAGCACCAGTTTGCTATAAAAGTTAGGTATCTCATCGGGGTTTATGCCGGAGGAGCGCATACGTTTAAAGAATTCACCAGTTTGCATGGCGAGGATAGAATCGGCACTCAAGTCTAGCGAAAAGCTGTAAGTTTCAGGATACAAAAAGCCTTCCAGGGATGGTGCGTCAAAGCCGGTTAAGCGTTTTATTAGTGCCGGATTAGTGGCGGCTGCATAGAGGCTGTCGTAAGGCATAAGACCGCTACGGTCTATCTTCTTTAGTGTTNNAAGGTTATCACTATAGCCTGGCTTTTTCCGTCTCTAATTCTGCTAACAGTTTGCCAAAGACTGGTTTCCCCGCCAAAGATATAGCTTCCGGGTTTCAGGAATCTATCTGCCGACCTCAGCTTGGTTACCAGCACGAACACCACTTCACTGCTGATGATATCCGCAGCATACAGCTTGGAGGCTATTGTGCGCGAGTTATCCCCCGGTCGTACGTTCACCACTCGTTCTTCGGTGAGGCTGGGGACAAAAACAATGTATGCCAGGGTGGCAAAAGACATTAATATCAGAGCTGCAGCGCAGATAAGAATAAGTTTCAGGTATCTCATTTACTATCCAAAAAGTCCTTTAAAAACATACAGGCAGCCATGGCATCCTTCACCTTTTTTGCTTCCTGCCAGGTGTAGCCCATCCTTTTTAGCTCTTGTTCGGCATCGCAGGTGGAATAGCGTTCGTCATAACCGAATACCGGCACACTAAGAACAGATACGAGCGCTTCTGCAAAGCTTTTGGTCTCAGTGGTTTTGGGGGTATCGCTTCCGTCTATGGCATAGGGCATCCCCACCAGCAAAAAGCTAACCTTATGCTCCGATATTAATGCCTCTAACTTCGCTATTACATCTTCTAATCCATCATTAGGTAATACCAGCAAGGGTTTGGCAAACATGCGCAAGGGATCGCTGAGTGCAATACCAATCCGCTTTTCGCCATAATCCACAGCCATCACTCTT
>DIMZ01000099.1:3367-3718 GCA_002425825.1 Cloacimonetes bacterium UBA5553
GACTCTTCCTTCGGAGATCATATGTAGGATTCATCCCTCCAGATGGCAATATACCACCTATCACCAACGGGGCGCAGGTAAAAGCTGGCTTTGCCATTAGCGGTAAAGGCAGAGTTTGTGGCATAATAGCTTAGCACCAAATCGAAGCTGCAACTTATGATAATCCAATCTTCATGACCAACTGTGTCGTCCTTTTCCCATTTATCCTGTGGAGGAATCTGCAAGCGCAAGCTGATGTCGTCCGGTGGAGGATAGGTGCCATCACTGGAGCCGTCACGGAACATGCGGGTGGTTAGCTCTTTTTCCTGTTCATAGCCCCAATACTCATCGGGAAGCCCGTCTCCATTCAAA
>DIMZ01000099.1:3803-5830 GCA_002425825.1 Cloacimonetes bacterium UBA5553
CCATATTCGCTTGCCAAAAGTTCGAAGCGAAAGTCAGGATGTAGCAAAGACAGATAGAGATTTATGTTTTTTTCCTGATAGGCACGCTGAAGATTGTTTAAAAGCTCTATGGGTGTTCTATTCAGCATTTCTGTATAAGACACGTCATGCAGCTTGGGGCGGAAGGGATTGGTGCAGCCGGAAAGCAGCAACAGCCCGATAAGCGCAAACAAGGCAAGCTTAGGAATTGTCATGCTTCAGCTAATCCCATGTGGTGCCGGAACTGCCACGATAATCATACCACTTTTCGATGTACCAGTAACCGCCCTGCCTGCGTAAATGCAGCTCCAGATTGCCATGCGCCAATATTACCGATTTGCTGCCACCATATCGCGGATTGCCTCTTAGGGTGTATTGGCTGTATATCTTGGCTTCGTTTTCGCTTATCTGATCGTCTTCGTCTATCTTAAGGGAATCCAAATCCAGCCCGGTATAGCGATTATGAAGCAACTGAATCATATCCTGCTCCATAATTCTATCCCAAGTGGGCTCAATAGAGTAATCACTAACGTCTTGCGGGGCAAAATAGAACACGTAGTTCGGAGTGAATAAGCCAGAATAGTGAATCTTGTTGCGGCTGTCCATGTAGCAATACTGCAGATTTGCCAAAATATGCTCCACTTCGTAGGCATATTCGTTCCAGGGGGGCGGTTCCCCCGGCAGCTCGGACTCGCGAACTGTAAAGATGTCGCATGCACCAAGCAGTAACAAGGCCATAAGCGCAACAAGTATATTTCTCATAATCTCATCATCATTGGTATGCTAATATGTGTCAATCAAAAAAAACGGGGAACCTACCCCCGTTTTTCAAGCAGAATATTATTAGTACGTTCGCTTAGCACCTATTACAATATTTGTGCTGATGCTGCGGGGGATGATACAATGCTAAATCAGGATTTGCTGCTTTACCTTAGACGGTATGCCAAGCATGGATTAGCTAATAGTATAACTGCTCACAGCGCTCACGATTGAAGCCGTTTCCAAAAAGCTGTGAGTAAGAAAAAGCCCATGCCTAAGCATGGGCTTTATCATGAAGGTTTGGGGTTTATTTCATTAGCATCGCTTTGCGGACACTGGTATTGCCACCGGATTCCAACTTTAGGAAGTAGATTCCTGAGCTTACTGAACGGTTGTTTCGGTCTCTGCCATTCCACACAATCTTATGATGGCCTTTAGCCATATTGCCGTTTAGCAGTTCTTTCACCTTCTGTCCTTTAATGTTATACACGCAAAGCTTCACATCCCCCGCACCGGGAATGCTGAAAGCTATGGTAGTAGATGGATTAAATGGATTGGGATAGTTAGAGCTGATAAGCGGGACAGCAGGAATAGGAACATCCGTTTCGGCATTATCCTTTTCCAGAAGATCACGCAGCATATTCCAATGTTCTTCATGCTTCACAGAAAAGGAGCGGAATTCTGGGTATTTGTATTGAGAATACTGTGTAGTAATTGGTTTCTTGCTGCTTTGAAGCTCATTCAACTGAAACACTATCTCCATGTCCAGCACTGCATTAAGCGAATCTACTGCGTCAGTTGCGTTAGATAACCGCCATTGGAGTATATCTATGGCTCCTTGGAAATCTGCTGCAACGACCTTAGCTTTAACCTGATAATCTGTTAGCAATTGTGTGAAGGCACTATCCGAAGTGGCATACTGCGAAATCTTTGCATCTATGTAGTCAGATAATTCACTTATGGAACTGTTCTGAGTAAGTGCTATCCTATATATCCCATCCATGCAGCTTGAAGTATATGAGGCTTCGGCAGTTAACTGCTCATCAATAACCTGTTTGTATATCGTTACTGCTGTATCGTATTGCGCATTCGCTTCAGCATCCATAGCCTGCATAAATCTATCACCTACTATTGGTTCAGAGAGTCCAATGTTGGGGCATGGATCATATGTTTCCACATATACATAGCTGTTGCATTCCTCTGGATTAATTATAACACAACTACCTTCAAACCAGTTCTTAGATGCATTT
>DIMZ01000018.1:0-2901 GCA_002425825.1 Cloacimonetes bacterium UBA5553
CCGGACTGGGGTTACCTGGCAGCAATCCCTCTATTAGCTGAAAGAAAGCCACCTTGGAAAAAGTTCTGTTGCGAGAGTCTAGCAAATTGCTTATCTCCCACTGCTTAGATGCCTTGTCCGTCCGTTGATAAGACAGCGTGGCAGACTTTATAAAGCTAAGTAGCAGCTCGAGCAGCCCTGCCCCACAGCCATCAATATCGAACACTTCTGTCCATGCAGGCACAATCTCCATCTTATCTATGGCTGCAAAATTTGCAATACGCTCCCAAAAGCAGGACTTAATGTCTGTATATTCTGCTTCCTGAGCGGAGATAAGCCTGTTTAATTCCAATGCTCCGGGGGCATCTATCAGCCCACATAGCTGAGATATGTTTTTTACCTGGGCAAAGCTCTGAATAAGCTTCATGAAACCGCTAACAATAATGCGTAAACAGCTACCGGATTCGCTATCAAGGGCATGCTCATCCACATACAGGAAATCATTTTGCATTAAAACGTTCACTTCCTGCCAAACGCTTTTAATCTGCTGCTGGGTGAGGCCGGGAATAAAATATGCCATAAACCACGTGGCTGAAAGCAACTTATTCAGCAGTGCCATAGGCAGATAACCACCTGTTTTAGACACTGCCATTACACCCTGATGAATGCCGTTTAGCATCTGATACAAACTCGTTCCGCTCATCGGAATGGCACTGGGGAAACGGAAACGCTCGGTATTAAAATATGCAGAATAGCTTTTTGAATGGAAGCTGCTGTCTATTATCACGCCGCCTGAGTTGCCGTTGTCTCCCGTCTGCATGGCAAGAAAGCTTAGTGCCATCTGATCTTCATTATCGCACTCTACTATGTGTATTGACGGCTTATTTGCCAGTGCCTCCAGGGTTTCGCCCAAGTTAAATTTCTCTGCCTTCCAGTTGCCATCGCCTTCTGTAACCTTCAAGCCGTGATATAACACAGTTACGGCATTGCCGTTTTCTTCCAGTTTGCTACAGATTAGCTTTTCTATATCACTGTAATAGTGTTGATTAACGAAGATTATATGCTTGTTTTCCCAAGGCATAACTAAGCTATCTGCCCTAGTGTAGAATATCTTGTCGGTAAAGCCCAACGCGGAGATATAGGATAAATAATCGCGGCGTATTTGCAGAATCTTTTCCAGGTAGGTTTCTTGCCACATCTGCATATAAAAATCACCCGCGTCCTTCTTTTCTTCCAATGTAGCGGGGTCAATGCCCTCTTCAGCAAGCTCTTCAAAGAAAGAAAAAAACCTGTTGCCCCATTCTATCACGTCTGCATAGCTTAGCAAGTGAAAAAACTCACGCAGCTCTACACCCATTACAAGATATAACGATAGCAAACGTTTTTCGTCCATCAACACAGGGTTATCCGGCAAGATAAGACAATCCTTAAAATCTTCCATGCTAAGGAAGATGCTGTCTTGCAAACCATTTCTTTCCATGTAGATATGCCGGGCATGTTCTGCGGCAACGCGGGTAGGGAATACCAAAACACTACTTCCATAAATGCTGTTTAGCGCATAATTCTGCAAATCTTCATATATGGGAATGCTTATCACTTTCATAGATACCACCCTTCACCAGAGCATATTATTCCTTGCTGATTGTAGCTTGTATAGATGCTTATTGCAAGCATTTACCGTCTTAGCAGCAGTGTTACCAATTCCAGATTTGTAAAAGTATCTGTCAAGTGATAATCGCGCTTGCCACCTCCCCAACACAAATCTAATGCTATCTGGAAGCTGAAAGGCAGACATTAGGCCTGCCCATACAATAGATGATAAGCAAGGAAGCAGCAGGATAGCCTTAGTTTTGAGCACTTGGCGTTTCTGTCGTGCGGGTGCGCTACGATATGATGGATTCTGGAGTCGATGTAGCCTTAATTACATTCAATCCCTTCTCAGGCTTTGCGGTGATATGGACTCCAGACTGGCTTTACCACCACAACACTCTATTTCCAACCCCCTTTGTTTCACTATTCCACTCTTTACTCATAAACGTTTTCGTAGCTATGGAAAGCCACGTTACGAAATCCCACGCCTGCACTTAATGCCAACCCCTTTCTTCACTTTTCCACGTCTTTAGCAGATTAACAGCTATGGGAAAGCGAAGAAAGGATTTTGCACTTGACACCTTAGCCATAGCAGAATGGATTGAGTAAACAACAAAGATATGAGGAATAGTGAAACCTATACAGCTAATATTACTTTTTATTGCCCTAAGCCTGCTCGCTTCATGCAGTAAAAATGATACTAAATCAGAAGCCTATGTTGTGCTATCTCCCGAAGTGGCAGAAATCCTTTGCGCCATTGGTGCGGAAGAGAATATTGTGGCTGTTACCAATGAATGCGATTATCCTCCATCATTAGCAGGTAAGACCAAGGTAGGGAGTTTTAGCGCAATTGATGTAGAAGCCATCATAGCTTTAAATCCCGAAATTGTATTCGTTAGTGCCCTGGAACAGGAAGGCAGCGCGGCACAGCTAAAGAAACTTGGCATAAGAGTTGAGGTGATTTACCCTAAAAGCCTTAGCGAGTTAACTAAGGAAATCCTGCGCTTGGGCGAGATAAGCGGGAATAGCAAGCAAGCAGCTGCGCTTGTAGATGATATGGAGCAATCCCTTGCCCAAGTAAAAGCTAAAACGGACGGCAAAACGAAGCCAAAGGTTTATCTGGAGATATATCGTGACCCCCTGATGAGCGTTTCTGATGCTTCGTTTGTTGGCGAGCTTATTGAAACTGCCGGAGGTGATAACATCTTCCCCACTCTTGAGCGAGATTATGCACGTGTGAATCCCGAGGCAGTAATAAAAGCCAAGCCGGACATAATGATATGCTATTCTCAGGATAGCCTGCAAAACATTATGGCTCGTAAGGGTTGGCAA
>DIMZ01000018.1:2910-4802 GCA_002425825.1 Cloacimonetes bacterium UBA5553
CCCCGCCATTCGAAATGGCAAAATATACTTTGAAAAAGACATCAGTCCCGATATTATCCAGCGTGCCACCCCGCGCAGTATAGACGGCATTTGGGATTTGTATAAGCTTTTCCATGGTGAGAAAGATGAAGAATAAACTGGCACTGCTAATCTGGATTGCGATCAGCTTTGGGTTAATTGCCTTTTACCTGTTCTCCGATTCACCGGGGGCGAACATTGTTTCGCAGGTAAGGCTACCGCGCCTGCTGCTAACGCTATTTACAGGCATGGCTTTGGCAGGGATTGGNNCAGGTTATGCTGGCAAACCCGCTGGCAGAGCCCTATATCTTGGGAGTGTCGTCAGGTTCTGCATTTGGCAGCATCCTGGCCGGAATAAGCGGCATGGTGGTCTTTATGCCCCTGGGTGGATTTCTAGGGGCAGGATTAACCATGATACTGGTGTGGAGATTAGCACATCAGAAGGGACGCTTCGATAAGAGCAGGTTGCTTATTGCCGGGGTTATTGCAGGTATGTTTTTCGCTGCTGGTATCTCGCTGATGATGTATCTGAACCTGAAGGACACTGCTTTGATTTTGGGAACTCTGATGGGTAATTTGGGCAGGATTTTCAGCACCGGTGAATGGACTGCATTTACATTACTTGCCAGCATCTCGACAGGCATAATGGTGTATCTGTTCTTTAAGTCCACTGCCCTGGACATCCTTAGCAGCGGTGACGTTTATGCAGGCAGTTTGGGGATAAATGTACTGGCTTTGCGCAAAGAGGTGTTTCTACTTAGCTCTATTGTTATCGGCATCAGTGTTGCCTATGCCGGCATCATAGGCTTTGTTGGGCTTATTGTGCCCCATGTGGTGAGGTTTTTTATCCCTTCTGGACAAAGGCGTATATATGTGGTTTCGATGTGGAGTGGGGCGATATTTTTGTTGGCATGCGACTTGGCTGCCAAGCATCTGCTGGCAATCGAATTGCCGGTTGGTGTTATAACTGCGTTTGTTGGTTGTCCCTTCTTTATGTGGCTGTTACTAAAGAAATAAATGGACACTATTATCGTGCCCCATATTGGTGAATAAAGTGTGCAAAGCACGAATACAACAAAGGAGACATAATGGTTAAGAAACTAGTTATCGTGTGCATAGGGATAGGCTTGATATTAGCTCTTAGCAGTTGCTGGCTGATGGATCAGAAAGTAGCCAGAACGGTTAAAAAATCCATGCAGCAATCCATGGATTCAGATCCTCAGTTTGCCGAAAGAGGACTGAAGGTGTTGGAAGTGAAGGTTAATAAGCTGGACAAAGACTATTATGATGGTATTGCCACCGTTGAATACAAAGGCGAAGCACATCCGGTGAAGATAAAGATTAGCATAGACCGCAGCATCTACTCCTGGGAACCGGAAGAGGGAGAATTCAGCTTTATAGAATAGTAAGTGCACACAAAATCAATAACACATAAATTCTGAATTGTCTTTTGCCAGAAGAGCGAGTACAATTGTCTTGACACCATTGCAGGGCTGAACAGGCTTGGCGCATTGTTGTTCTATACATGCAAATAAAGATAATATTTCCTATGGAGGAAAACATGAAACTACGCAGAATAGCTCTATTAATGCTTATCCTAAGCATCGCCCTGTTCATTGCTGCCTGTGGTGGCAACAAGAAAGTACCAAAAGCCGATGGTGACCTTGTATATCGTCCCGCATGGTGGGCTTCCCAACCTGAAGCAGCCTATGTTTGCACCTATGGACAAGGCCTGAATGCCTCAGAAACCGCTTCCATGAACACAGCCAAAGCCAATGCCCTGCTGGAAGCAGCTCAATATGTAGAAATCCACGTGAATGGACTTATCAAGTCATACGAAGAAGAAGCCGGAGTAAATGATCCTCAGATTCTTG
>DIMZ01000018.1:4812-5834 GCA_002425825.1 Cloacimonetes bacterium UBA5553
TCAAAGCGTTGTAAAAGCTGTTGCCTCTGCCCGATTCTCAGGAACCGTACCCGGCACAATTGAGACCAGAGTTGTACAAGAACGTGGTGGCAAGAGATACAAAACATGGCAACAGATTAAGATACCTAAGGAACAGATAAACAAGTCTTTGGTGAATAGCATTCGCAACGAAGAAGCCTTGTATAACCAGTTCAAAGCCTCTCAGGCTTTCAAGGAATTAGACGCTGCCGTAGATAAATACTAAAGTAGCCAGGCAGGTCTCGATAGCCTTTTTTCNNTGATGCGTCAAAAAAATATGGATTTTTTCCTGTGGACTTGCTTGCAATTTGAAAAACCTATGTTATAATAGTCAATGCACGGTCCACATTTGCCTCCTTAGCTCAGCTGGCAGAGCAACTGACTCTTAATCAGTGGGTCCGGGGTTCGAATCCCCGAAGATGTACCATCGTTTAATGCAAGCCCTGAGAATGTGTAGGCATTGCCATACAGGTTCAGGTAGATAGATAACAGCGGTAATTTGCCCTTTGCTCCGCTATAAAGATGTGCTAAAGTGCGGTTTGATATTATCAGCCGGCTTTAGTAGCCGGCTTTTTTTGTGTGAACAACAGGGTGTACCATGCCAGTAACATTAAGGAGACTACAAAACAATGACAGCATTACATGCTTTAGACAAACCGGATAGAAGCGGATACATCTTCACTTCCGAATCCGTTTCAGAAGGTCACCCCGACAAGGTTTGTGACCAGATTTCCGATGCTATATTAGATGCATATTTAAGTGCAGACCCCTATTCCAAGGTTGCCTGCGAAACCCTTGCCACCGAAGATAGGATTGTGCTATCCGGAGAGATATCCTCTACAGCTAAGATAGATGTGGAACCCATTGTGCGTGAAGTAATCCGCAACATAGGATACGTTAATCCAGGAAAAGGCTTCGACACCAATTGCGAGATTAATAACTACTTGCATAAGCAAGAAACAGCATTGATGGAAAACACCGGCGCGGGTGATCAGGGACTGATG
>DIMZ01000180.1:0-2827 GCA_002425825.1 Cloacimonetes bacterium UBA5553
GCATCCCACGTGAACTAAGCATAGCCATGAAACCAAAGGAGCTATGCGATGCCGGGCTATCGGTTATAGTATCCGAATAGTATTGCAAATATGCGCTTGACAAATTTCACGCATCCTTATAGCATCCAAACAAGATTATAAACTTATGGAGATATTATGATTAAGCACATCACTATTATTGCTTTAACTGCAGTTTTACTGCTTTTGGCAGCCTGTGCTACCAACCAGGATGGAGCAGCCCCAAGAATGGTTACCAAATACGACATCGCCCTTACCAAAGTTAATCGCATTGGCGATGCCAGCGGCAAAGTTAAATCCCCTGTGGCAGACACAACCCTTGTGGATAAAGTTCGCTATCGCTACGAAGATGAGATAATGCGCACTATCTGGAGTGCTACTGAAAACGGCTTTGAAGTAACATTCTATAATCCTACCGAAAAGATTATTACCATCGACTGGGATGGCGGGCAGTATCTGGATTATGACAATATCGGCCACAGACTTTTGATATCCAAAACCAAGGATGCCGATAAAGACAAACCACAAACCCCCACCGTTATTTCCCCCCGCGGCAATATGATAGAAACCATCACCTCTGCCGACCATGTTAGGCTATCATCCGTGATGGGCTTATACGTGCGTGAGCCTTTGCTGCCTACCGATTATGCCTCTGCGGTTCGTTACAACGGCAAGGAAATGAAGCTCACTCTTCCCATCACCACCGATGGAAACACTCATGTGTATGAACACGATTTCAAGGTTGTTGGTGTCCGCCAGGTTGCTGCCAAAAGCAGTGGTTGGTTCGGGTTATAGCTTAGCATAAAACAACGGCTAATACAATACAAACTATGCTGCAAGCCATAATGCTTGCAGCTTTTTTTGCCTAAATGTTGTGCATCTTGGCCATAGCATTCCAGCAGCAAATAGAGGATCATTACAGATTTAATACAGATTTAATCTGCAATGAATCTGTAATGATACTGCAATTCCACCAGGCAAGCTGCAAGAAAACATAGGGGCACAGAAAAGCCTGACCTCATTTATTAGCATAGAGATCAGGCGATATATTACAGGCTATAGGTATTACATCAGTTCCACATTGTCGGCCTGGATATGCTTAAATGCATTTCTGGTGTCGAGTACAGCCACACCGCTATCGGCTATCTTTTGATAATCCACATTGCTGTGATCGGTGATAACGATAACGAGATCATACTTCTTCAGATTGCCTAAAGAAACAGTCTTATACTCTTTACCGTTCTTTTCGTGGTGGAATTCTTCCACATAAGGATCGTGAATCTCAAAATCGGCATCATAATGCTCAAGCTGGGTTATCACGCCTTCGATGGGGGACTCACGCATATCACGGATATCTTTTTTGTAGGCTGCTCCAAGCAGCAAGATCTTGGCACGAGAGATGGCTACACCTTGCTTGTTCAAAATGCGAATGGCTCGTTGGATAACGAACTCAGGCATGGCGATGTTTATCTCACCTGCCAGCTCGATAAGTCTGGTGTGAAAATCGTATTCACGGGCTTTCCAGGTAAGGTNNTAAGGTAGAAGGGATCGATGGGAATGCAGTGTCCACCAACGCCGGGGCCGGGATAAAATGCCATGAAGCCGTAGGGCTTTGTTTTTGCAGCGTCCACCACTTCCCAAATGCTGATTCCCATGCGGTCGCAGAGAACTGTCATTTCGTTGGCAAGGGCGATGTTGATGTTGCGGAATGTGTTTTCATAAATCTTTTCCATCTCTGCAACTTCGGGCGAGGAAACTAAGTGCACTGGTGCATCAAGAACGCTTTCGTAGAAAAGCTTTGCCACTTCGTTGCAGTTTTTGGTCATACCGCCAACTACCTTGGGTGTGTTGTGAGTTTTATAGGTTTCGTTGCCCGGATCAACGCGTTCGGGAGAAAAGCCCACATACACGTCTTTTCCAACTGTAAGCCCTACTTTTTCAAGCTCGGGTACTATTATCTCGCGGGTGGTGCCGGGATAGGTTGTGCTTTCTAATACCACCAGGGTACCTTTGTTCAGGTGAGGAGCCATGGAACGTGTGCTGGCTTCGATATAGCTGGTATCGGGTTGATGATATAAATCTAAGGGGGTGGGAACGGCTATAAGCACTACATGCACTTCATTCATTCTGCTGTAGTCTGCTGTAGCCGAAAGCTTGCCGGAATTAACCACGTCTTTCAGGTCTTGATCTTCAACGTCACCGATGTAATTGTCGGCTGCGTTAACGTGGTCTATGGCATACTGGCTTACTTCGAAGCCAAGAACGTTAAAGCCTTTCTTTGCCACTGTTACTGCCATGGGTAAGCCTACATAGCCAAGCCCGATAACTCCAATTTTGACACTTTTGTCTTTGATGGTTTCCAATAAAGACATATTACCTCCACGGTGGTTTATATTTATCTGTTTTGAACACGTATATACTATACCGGGAGCGATGATAACATCATGCTATCAAAACACCTTGTGGTACGCTTGACTAAGGTGGGTATTTTTGTCAATCCAAATCGTTTAATCCGTTTTACATCTTAGAAAATGTTTTCGACAACCACCAATGAAGGGCGGAAAAAAACCTTGACAGCATAGCACTTTACAAAAGCTTAAAGACCATGAATAAATATACTTTTCAAGGAGACCAGAGTCTATGTCTAAAGTTTCAATAGCTCCTGATGGCACCGAGTATATGATGCCTACTGAAGAGGAAGCTGCACAAGAACGGCAAATACTTAAGCAAATCACCGAAGAACAGCGTGCCCTTGGGCGCAAGATAGTTGCGGTGCAAGGTCTTGGTTTCGTGGGATGCGTTATGGCAT
>DIMZ01000180.1:2845-5888 GCA_002425825.1 Cloacimonetes bacterium UBA5553
AGTGGCAGACGCCACCGACGAAAGCGGGAAACCCATTTATTATGTTCATGGCCACCAAAGAGCCTCCAAGCGTTCCTACTGGAAGGTTCCGGTTATCAATTCCGGCATCCCGCCAGTGAGTTCTTCCGATCCCGAAGTCCCCCAGATATTTCATCGCACAGTTGTGGAAAAGAAGAACTTCCGCGCCACTTGTGAAGATAGTGTGTATAGCCTGGTGGATGTGGTGGTGGTTGATATTCAGTTAGATGCCACCAAGCCTGCATTCGGAGAAGCCGAAAAAGGCTATTGCGATATATCAGCTTTTCGCGAAGGCATTCGCACCTTGGGACAATACATCCAGCCGCACTGCATGGTATTGGTGGAAACTACCGTCCCGCCCGGAACCTGCGAAAAGGTGGTAAAGCCCATCCTGGAAGAAGAGTTTATCAAGCGCGGAATCGATATAGTTGCCAATCCTCCCCTGGTAGCCCATTCCTACGAGCGTGTGATGCCCGGGGCAAGATATGTGGAATCCATAAGAGACTTCTGGAGAGTATTCTCCGGCATAAACCCAAAAAGCATCGAACTCTGCCGCGAGTTTCTTAGTAACGTGCTGAACGTAAAGGAATTCCCGCTTACTCAATTAGACAGCACCAATGCCAGCGAGCTATCCAAAACCATGGAAAATACATACAGAGCAGTAAATATCGCCTTAACTCTTGAGTGGGCAAAATTTGCTGAACAGATAGGCGTGGACATATTTAAGGTTCGTGATGCCATCCGCAAACGTCAAGGCACACATGATAACCTCCTGCGTCCCTCATTGGGCGTTGGTGGTTACTGCTTAACTAAAGACCCGGTGTTGGCAAATTGGGCTATGGGTGCTCTTTTTGGCGCACAGGGAAGCCTGGACTTTGCTATTAGATCGGTGAATGTGCACGACACCATGCCGCTTCATACCATTGAGATAATCCGCAGTGTGTTCCCCAATCTGCACAACCTGAAAGTAGCCGTGCTTGGCGTTTCATACTTGGAAGATGTGGGCGACACCCGCCATTCTCCTTCAAAGACACTGGTTGAATTCCTGCGCAAAGACTTGGCTCTGGTGAAAGCTCACGATCCATACGTAGAGGCATGGCCTGAACTGGAAGAGATTCAGGTGCAGAGCGAGCTTACAAACGTGTTGCCTGAAGCAGATGTGGTTATCTTTGCCGTTGGGCACTCTCAATATAAGACACTTGAGCCCAAACAACTGCTTGAGATGTGCAACACCAAGCCGCTGATAGTGGATTGTTCGAACTTCCTGTCTGATGCCACACTCGATACCTACAAAGCCCTGGGATGCAAAGTCCGCGGCGTAGGTAAGGGTCACATTGTAAACTAAGAAACAGGTACATAACATAAATACGGGGGGTGGCAAATCAGCCGCCCCCTTTGTAAACTTTAGCCCCAAGAAAAGGGAGATTACAGATGATTTTAACAGATGCCCAATTGTTCAGCGAGATTCGTCGCTGTGAATACTGCGAGAACAAACCCTGCAAAACTGCCTGTCCTTGTGACTGCTCTCCTGCAGATTTCATGATGGCTGCTTCGGGCGGTTTAGCATCCGACTTCAAGCGAGCAGCAGGTATAATACTATCCAGCAACCCATTAGGCGGAATATGCGGCAACGTTTGTCCCGACTACCATTGCGTTCAAGCCTGCTCACGCGAGAAGTTCGACACACCCATCCAGATACCGGCAGTGCAAGCGGCAATAGTTCGCAAAGCCCGTGAGTTAGGCCAGGTTCCTCAGTTTATGAAGCCAGCACCTAACGGCAAGAAAGTGGCTGTAATAGGTGCTNNTGCGGTCAGCCTTTATCAGCTTGGCTATGAAGCCCACATCTATGATCCTGAGCCACTGGGCGGTCAGGTGAACCTGATTCCTGCAGAGCGTATGGAAGCTGGAGTGTTGCTAAGCGATTTGATGTACTTAAGCGAAACTTTTAATATTCCGCAAACTAACCGACTTATAAACGATCCCAATACCCTTTTAAGCGAAGGCTACAGCGCGGTTGTGGTTGCCGGTGGGCTAAACAATCCCATCCGTCTAGACATTCCTGGAGACGAAAACGCTATCTATGGCTTCGATATATTAAAAAATCCCGGATGCTTCCTCTTTGAAGGCAAGCGGGTAGCACTCGTAGGCGGTGCAATTGCCGCAGATCAGGCATTAATTGCCTCCCGGGCAAAAGCAGCCCATGTGGAAATGATAACCTTGGAAGCTTTTAACGAGATGCCGTTATCCAAACACGAAAAAGATACCTTGATAAATGCTGGAGTAGCCTTCACGCATCGCACCCGCATTTGCGAGATTGTGAACGAAGAACATAAGACCATCGGCATAAAAACCAAACCGGTTGTGCTGCCCAAAGGTGAAAGCTTCCACCCCGCTAAGATAGTGGATGAAGCAGGCAGCACAGAGCTTTTCCGCCCCTTTGACCTGGTTATTATCGCCGTTGGCAATCGTCCGCCTTTTGCAGCCAGCAAAACCAAGCCCAAAGACAGCCACATCTACCATTGCGGAGATATGGCAAATGGCCCAACCACCGTTGTAGAAGCAGTAGCTTCGGGTAAAAACACCGCCATACAGCTTGATGCCGACCTAAGGCAGCAAAACTATGAAATGCCTGCCAAGCCATGTAAAAGCTGCACCCCTGTTTTGGGCTGGAACAAGCTTCCTGTTGCGCTCACCACCGATTTCTTTGGCCGCAAGATAGATTCTCCTTTCATTCTTTCTGCCGCACCGCCAACCGATGGCTATGAACAGATGAAGAAGGCATACGAAGCCGGTTGGGCAGGCGGGATAATGAAAACAGCCTTCGACAATCTGGATATCCACATCCCCGGCGAGTATATGTTCGCATGGGGCGACAAGGGCAAAACCTTTGCAAATTGTGACAACGTATCCGACCACCCACTGGACAGGGTTTGCGAAGAGATTGGCCGCTTGATAGCCGAGTATCCAAACAAGCTTACCATGGCATCCACAGGTGGACCCGTAACAGGCGATGACGAAAGCGACC
>DIMZ01000180.1:5948-6738 GCA_002425825.1 Cloacimonetes bacterium UBA5553
TGCCATGGCAATAGAATACAGCCTTTCCTGTCCGCAGGGCGGTGACGGCACCCATGGCGACATTGTTGCCCAGGATGCTGCTCTAACCGCCAAGATTATTGACTGGGTGATGCAGATTAGCAATCCCGAAATACCCAAGCTATTCAAGTTAACCGGTGCAGTAACTGCCATCTACCCAATTATCTCCGCCGTCAAAGCTGTTTTCGACCGCTATCCCGATAAGAAAGCAGGGGTAACCCTGGCAAACACCTTCCCCACACTTGGCTTTAGACCCCGTGAAACCGGCTGGGATGAAGGCATTATAGTTGGCATGAGCGGTGAAGGCGCATTGCCTATTAGCTATCTAAGCCTTGCCCGCGCAGGCAATATGGGCGTGTTTGTATCTGGAAACGGGGGAGCAATGAGCTATATGGACGCTGCCAACTTCCTGGCTCTCGGTGCTGGAAACGTTCAATTCTGCACCATTGTAGAGAAGTATGGATACGGCATCATCGATGAGCTAAAGATGGGGCTTTCGCACCTTATGGAAGCGCGTGGCATTGCCAGCGTGAGTGAACTGATTGGCTATGCTCAGCCCAAGCCGGTAACAGACTTTATGGAATTGCCTAAGAAGAGCAAAAGCTCGTCGTTGCTGCAGGAACTTTGCGTTAAATGCGGCAATTGCACCCGCTGTCCTTATCTGGCGATTAGCCTGAACAGCGATGGTTATCCACAGATCGATACCGATAAATGCGTGGGTTGCTCCCTTTGTGTGCAGCTCTGTTTTGCCGGTGCACTGGAGATGAAGAAA
>DIMZ01000096.1:0-367 GCA_002425825.1 Cloacimonetes bacterium UBA5553
CTTTAGCCCCCTAAAAGGCAAGCTGATGATAAAATGGACAAATGACATCTTATACGAGGGCAAAAAGCTGATAGGCATCCTTTGCCGTCACCAACCCAGCAGAAATCTTTACACCATTGGTATCGGCTTTAATACCAATAACGATATTGACCCCAATTTAGGCAAATTTGGTGCCGTTAGTTTACGCAGCATCCTCGGCTTTGAGACATCAAACGATTACCTATGCAAAACTCTTATTAACGCTATGGAAGACAACTGCCTGCGCAACTGCACCGAAACCCAATATCTGTCGTATTGCAATAACTTCCTGTTCGGCAAAAACAGATGGGCAAGCATTGAGATTAGCGGAATAGAGATAAAAGCCGAG
>DIMZ01000096.1:436-2955 GCA_002425825.1 Cloacimonetes bacterium UBA5553
CTTCCTTGCTGCTATCCCCTGTTCGATACAGGATAGCAGCAGGCAAGCATCAAGCAACAAGGTAAATATTTCGATACGCTCTGGTAGCAAAAACTGCAGATTGACCTAAACAAGATTTATCGTTTTAATGCCAATTATCTGCTCAATTCCCGAATTATCTTGACAATAACTTTCGCTTCTGAAAGCTATGAAACAAAGATTAGGAGGATAGATGAAGATATCCGCAATGTTTTACGCAGTTGTGATACTTGCGTTTTTTATGCCATTCTTTATGGTTAGCTGTGAAAAGACGGAACTGCTTAGAGTTAATGGAATTCAGTTAGTTATAGGTGGCGAATCCGAGTTAAAAATGGACAATGTTTTCTCGGGATTGGGGGGCAATAACGATGAAGAATCCAAGTCTCAGAAAATAAACCGCCACCCTATGGCAATCATGGCATTGGTTATAGCTGTATTGGCACTTATTCTTGCCCTTGTGCTTCCCAATAAGCTGTATTTCGTTCCAATTTTGCTTAGTATTGGTGGTATAGTATGCCTGCACTTGCTAAAGGGAAGTATGCTAAGCTTGGTTAGCAAAGCAGATGTTGGCATGGACTTAACCAAGTTTCTCAGAGTATCCCCGCTCTACGGCTTCTGGGTGGCAGACTTTGCCTTTATCGCAGGAGCAGTGCTTGCCCTTTTAGCCGGCAGACGTAAGCTGCTGGAAGAAAAGAGCTTTGCCTATGCTCAGAGTAGTGATTTTGCCGATCCTATGGCGGTTAGTGCCGAGGATTATATGCCCACTCCCGAATACATTGTAAGCGAAGTTGGGCCCGATGAGGACGAACCGGAACCGATAGAAACAGAAGAAGATAANNGATAAAGAGCAATAAAGCAAGGTAAATAATGACAGAATCAAGCAAGGAATTCCGTTGGATTAGGCTGTTGTTAACTATAATCGCCATTCCAATAGTGGTGATAATATTAAAAACCCTGAAAGACATCTTTATTCCCCTAATATTCGCGGTGTTCCTTGCTTTTGTTTTTGCGCCATTAACCTCGTATTTGAAGCGTAAGCGTGTTCCCCTGTGGCTAATAGTTTTCATAACGCTTATCATTATTGCGGGAGTGTTTACCATCATCTTTTTCCTGCTCTATGCTGCTTCCAATAGCTTAATAGCGGGATTACCGAAGTATCAAATGCGCTTTCAGAGGGTTTTGGTGGATGGCGCATCTATGCTGAAGACGCTGTCTTCCCAGTGGAATGTTTCGGATAAAGACTTCGAACTGATAGACATTAATTCGCTTATCTTGAACAACACCGTTACCATAACCACCACCATTCGAAACACTATGAATGCAATGGTTAATATCCTTTGGAACTTGTTTTTAGTGTTAGTATTTTTAATCTTCATGCTTATTNNTATTGAGGCAGATAACATTGAGCCTCGGCTAAGAAAGATGATGAGCCCAGATAACAAAGATAAAACTATCGCTTCACTTCACGCAATTAAGGGACAAATTCAAAGCTATATTAGCATTAAAACCCTTATCAGTCTGGTTACTTCGCTGGTTGGGATGGGGCTGATGCTTATTTATGGAGTGGACTTTGTACTGGTATGTGGGATATTGCTTTTTTCACTGAATTTTATCCCCAATATCGGTTCGGTAATCGCCTCAGCAATACCTATTATTATTCTCTTTTTACAGTATGGCTTTTGTTACCAATTAGGGCTGTTCAGTATGCTGATAGTAGCTANNCACAGATGTTCTTTGGTAATATACTGGAGCCTAAGCTTCAGGGTGACAGCCTGAATCTTACCCCCATCATGGTGCTTATTTCGCTTATCTTTTGGGGATGGGTTTGGGGATTTGTGGGGCTGCTGATTTGCGTTCCCTTAACCTCTGCCATAAACATTATCCTTAAACAGCTCGATTCCGAAAACCCCATTTCAGCCATCATCAGCAGCTAATGATTATAGACTATCCTCTGGCAGATAGAGAGCTAATCGACACAGCTATAAGCATTACAGATGAGGCTTCCAACCGAAGTGTGGTGCTATCTACCGCTTTTGTGCCAGAGGGCAGGTATGTTTCACTGGGAGCAAGCAACAAGCCAGAGCAGAACGTTAATGAAGCCAATTGCATAAATGATGGAGTGTTGGTGTTTCGACGGCAAAGCGGAGGGGAGGCAGTGTTTATATCCCCCAATTGTGTTGTTTATTCTTCTGTGGCAGTAGGAGCTAATCTACCCAAGTCGGCTGAATTCTTTCATAACAACCTCCAGTTTGTAATGGATGCCCTTAGCTCTTTTGGCGTTATAGGAATAGCTCGCAAGGGCATATCTGATTTAACGATTAACGATAAGAAGATTCTCGGCTGTGCCATATACCGAAAGCCGAGGATGCTGCTGTTTCAGTCTGTGATAAACGTGTGTGAAAGCCCCATTACCATAGAAAGCTATCTGCTTCACCCCCAAAGAGAACCGGATTATAGAAAGAACAGAAAGCATTCGGAATTTATTACTTCATTACATCTGG
>DIMZ01000096.1:2997-3163 GCA_002425825.1 Cloacimonetes bacterium UBA5553
TGAAGCATTGTCAAATGGCTTTACACGTTAGATAGCATCTCCGTTATCGCCTTGCTAATCCGTTCGGGAGAAATAGCATTCATACAATTGAAGTGACCCAAAGGGCACTGTTTTAGTCCATGCAGCGAGCATGGCTGGCAAGGCAGGTCTTCGCACAATACCATAG
>DIMZ01000096.1:3200-4821 GCA_002425825.1 Cloacimonetes bacterium UBA5553
CCATAGCTTTGCTGTTAATTGGGCTAAATCCCAAGCGTGGATGGGTTCCGCCAAAGATGGCTATCTGTGGTAACTCAAGGGCAGCAGCGATGTGCATGGGGCCAGTATCTCCGCTTAGAACTAAGATGCAATTACGAAGCTCGTGGACAAGCTCTTTGAAGTTATACTTACCCGCCTGGTTAATGCACCTCTCCCCCGCTTCTCTGGCAATGTAAGCACAAAGGTCATGGTCATTGCCTGCACCCATTAGCACGAATTTATGCGATGGGTTTTGCTTTATCACGCTTATCCAGTATTCACCGGGGTAGCGCTTGGTGGTATGGGTTGCTCCTGGAAAGATGGCAATATAGCTGTCACTGGGGGGAACAATGCTGGCATGCATTCGTGGAGCAGTCCACTTATCAGGAATGCCCAGAGATGCCAGGCAAGCAGTGTATAGCTCTATTGTGCTTGTGATGGAAAGCTTTTTGTCTCCCTTCACGATTGCTTTACGTAATCCGCGTTGTTTATTATAACGTAGCTTGCGTTTAGCGGGAATAAATAGCNNGATGGAGGCAAGCTTTCCATGCAGGTCTATTATCAGGTCGTAATGCTCCGAGATTAGCTCCCTGTGAAAAGCAATATTGGATTGATAGGCAATGGCTCTAACAGGAGGATTGAATAGCTCTGGGAGTTGGGTAAAGCCTGGCTTGCAAACTAAGTGAATCTCTGCATCGGGATAGGCTTGCTTTAGCAGGGCACAAACCGGCTGGGTGAGAACGATATCACCCAGCGAGCTTAGCCTGATAATAAGAATCTTCATTACATTGAGCTGATATAGCTTGGAAGCTGGCTTATAACGTCATCCACTTTGTCCATAGCCTTACCGCCAGCCATGGCAGAATCGGGTCGGCCACCGCCTTTGCCGTCAAGTAAGCTTGCTATATGCGACACAAGCTTGCCAGCGTGATAGCGGGAAAGCAGGTCGGGACTAACTATCGCCACTATATTCAGTTTGTCCTCAAACACGTTAAACAGCACAGCTATGGTGCCCGATAAAGCGCTTTTTAAGATGTCTGATATCTGCTTTAACTCATCTAAATTGGATACGGCGGTTCTTTGGCAGATAAGCTTATAGCCATCATGGTCCGTTACGCTTGTCATCAGGCCCTTAGCGTAAGCTTCATTGGCAATTAACTGCATGCTTTTAAGCTTTGCTTCCAAAGCAGCAGTTTCGGATAACTGGGCTTCCAACTTCTGCTCGATGGCATTGGGATTGCAATGTAATATGTTTGCGATATTGCTAATAATGTCCTGTAAGTCGTTTGTATATGAATGCGCGAAGCGTCCGGTAATAGCTTCTATACGTCTGATGCCAGCAGCTGATGAGGCTTCGGAAGTAATCTTGAATAATCCCAATTCGCCTGTGGCTGCTACATGAGTTCCACCACATAGCTCACTGGAAAAACCTTCTACAGTAACTACTCGCACTTCATCGCTATACTTCTCACCAAAAAGAGCCACAGCACCTTCAGCCTTAGCTGCCTCAATGCTTTTTATTTCGGTTCTTAGAGGCAGATTAGCAAGAATGGCATCATTTACGATGCTCTCTATCTTCTTTAACTCATTTGGGCTAACTGCT
>DIMZ01000096.1:4839-5425 GCA_002425825.1 Cloacimonetes bacterium UBA5553
GTGAAGTCGAATCGCATATAATCATCTTGAACCAACGAGCCTTTTTGCTGAACATGCTCACCCAATACGCTTTTCAGAGCTTTATGAAGCAAGTGTGTGGAAGTATGATTACGAGCAATGTCCTTGCGTCTGGATTCATTTATACTTGCTGTAACAGGCTTTGGGGAGATAGCTCCCTGAACAATCCTGGCATAATGGATAATGTAGTCATCCTGCTTCTTAACGTCATAAACATTAAAGCTAAAGTCCTCGTTGCTTATCGTGCCAAAATCGGCAATCTGACCACCTGATTCGGCATAGAATGGTGTTTTGTCCAATTGAATCAGGTAATTCTGATGGTTATCTATCATATAGCGTTGGATGTTAGCTTTCGTGGTATTATGGGTATAGCCAATGAACTCACTGGGTGTGGTTGTCATTAGCTCAATCCAATCGCCTTCGGATAACTGCATGCTAAATTTACTGGCAGAGCGAGCACGAACCCGCTGTTCTTCCATGTGCTTTTCAAATTCGGCAATATCTACTGATAAGCCTTTCTCTTCAGCTATAATCATGGTTAAGTCGAGCGGGAAGCCGTAGGTGTCGT
>DIMZ01000034.1:0-848 GCA_002425825.1 Cloacimonetes bacterium UBA5553
TAGGCATAGATAATTTTCATCTTGCCATGATTTAGGTGTAACAACTTGGCTTTAAGAAGTAGCTCCCATGCATTGATCAGTAAAATCACGAAGCTCTCCTCTCGATATTTAAAGTCAGGTTTGTTATATACTTCGATTGAGGATATTAATGCNNTATCACCTCCAGAATATTGCATTCACATGCAGTCCAAGCTATTTAAGTACGACACAGTTTATCTTGATAAGTTTCCCACAGAAAAACACCAAGCGCTATTGAGCTGTTCACCGCTAGTCTTGCATGTCGTTTCCATAAAGATTGAGCATTGGCACCCTTGCCATGCCCAGTTCCATACAATCTTCTTAACTCAGCAATATCCTGTGCAATTGTCCCAAGGTTACTAAGTAGCACTTTTATTATTTCTTTCCCTTTTGCTTGTTCGGAAACATCATCAGGTAGTAGCTTCAAATACTCTCTAACCTGTTTAACTAAATGGGTGATCTTCACATCAGTCCCGGATTCTACACCTTTTTCTAGAAGAATTGTCTTACATATCGTTTCGATGAATTCTTTCGCTGTTCCAATTGCTAATTCTACATCACTATCAATAGCATTTCTCATTCGTTCAATTTGGTTATGTATATACATTGTGTCAATGGAGGTTGCAACCGTGTGAGATATAGCTACCAAATCCGCAGCACCATGTAACTCTTCAAAAACATACCCACCAATTCCAATCATCGAGTATCTCAATTTTATACTAATACCAACTGGGTTCAGTAACTTATTGAACACAATTGATAGCTGTTCAGCCTCTTTTTCATCACGTACTAAAGGGTGAAGCATCTCACAAAGAAATTCTAGGAATTTC
>DIMZ01000034.1:873-1086 GCA_002425825.1 Cloacimonetes bacterium UBA5553
CTCTAGCGTTTAATATATTAAATCTTGGGTCTGTAAACACCCAGTCATCTGGCCAGTCGTAATTATTTACTCTATGTTGAAATATATCTCCAGCTGCATCTTTAAATCGACTATCAAACGAAGGCATTTCTCCCAGATTATACAACCTACTAAGGAAATCGGCATCATCTAGTTTCCCACTCCAAGCAATGTTTTTTACACTGATATAATCAC
>DIMZ01000034.1:1108-3186 GCA_002425825.1 Cloacimonetes bacterium UBA5553
TTTCTTAACTTTTGGGAGATGTTTGCCATACAAGCTCCATTATTAATTACTTTTATAATATGCTGATGCGTCTAGTTTTCTTAGAAGGAAAGATATAAAACTCAGAATGTCCAAGCAATCTTTTTCGTCAATAGGCCAATCCAAAGCTGGCTCATGGGCAGTAGGGTTTCTGATTGCTCTCATCAATCCAGCTGAAAGAAAGCCAATCCCTTCTTGGACATTTTTATCGGTATCTGAGACACACGGTGTAATCTTCAAGCACCCAGTGTTTGGGTTCCATACATCCATCATCAAAGCTTGCCCATCCTTTGACGAATTAGCTTTTTGCTGAACTTGCTTATGATACACCTTTGCTGCTTCGAATACTGAATGGAAGTAATGCCCTTCAATAAATAGCTTTTGGCAATGCTCATTTACCAAATAATGAAAGCATTTTCCCAGAAAATCCCTATACTTTTCAGTAGCCGTATCAATTATACCTTCTCCATCAAGCATTCCCATAACATAGTCATATTGCTCATTTGGGACTACAATTTTTAAAAACTCCCGTAATTGCCTATTTCTTTCATCGATATTCATATCCTGTTTTGCTAATGTCATAATCCAGTTGTATACTGTTCGAGCCCTAACCGAGGTAATCGAATCTACTGGAAAACTCTCACAAGAAAAATGAAACACGGATTGTGCGGCTCGATTGATTTCATTAACTGAAGTACCATATTTCATCGTATCTCCAGCTTGGATTGCGATTCTTTTGTAAGTTATGCTGTCCATAGGCCATCCAAAGTATTTCTATTAACCAAATTAATGGCTCTACACCCATTTGTTTTGAAGTTCTGCAATAGTACTATTTAGTTCATAGCTTAATTGACTTAGAGTGCCATTCATTTCCTGTACTACATTCGCATTGATAGATACTTTCTCTTTNNACCGAATCTGGGTATTTATCATAAACTTCAGATAATACGCGATTATATTCTTCAATGAAATCCGTATACTGCTGTAAGCTGTTAATACTATTACTTCTTGCCAATAATTTGCTGGTCATGGGACTAATAAGCAAAGAGGCTTCAACCTTTTGAATATCATGCAAACCCTCTAATGCTTTATCACAGTAACTTTGTATGTTGCCTTGTAAAGAGTTTAGAACTCGAGAGAGTTTTGGGTATCTGAAGTCTCCCGCAAATTGCTTGCCGAAATTATTAACTAATCTCTGGTACGATATGGCATTAACGTGAAGATCAGATAAAGTGCTTAAAGTCTTAATCTCGTTAATCAAGTTCTTTGTGCTGTAAATAATCTCTCTTTGCATGCTCATGTTATTCTCCTTGTGCCAGTGTTTATATTAGATAGTGAATTGCGTAACCTCTTATGCACTCAAGTTTTTTTGTCTCTGTATAAGAGATGTAAATCTCGTTATTTATGCTGTCTACAATATTATCAAATTCTCGTATTACATCACAGGTTGGTATAGCCCATTTAATTGAGCCAAGATTGTCTCTATTCATAGAGCCAAACACCGTGCCTTCTTTATCGAAATGTTCAAATTGCTCTCTCAGTGTTTGCATAGCATAATACGTGTAAGACATTAAGTCTAACTTATGCTTTACCGTACTTAATCCTCTACCAATGCAGCATTGTTCATAAGCCATGTTTATATCACCGACAGGTGCTCTAACACTAATTAGTGTATCTCCTGCTTGTGCGAGTCTCTTTGGTACCGTGCAATAAACTCTGTTCTTTGGATATCTAAAACCAAAGTCCGCATTGCCTTGATAAAAGGGAAGCCCGTCTCCTAATTGGTTGTAANNTATCTCCAGGAGGTGATTGCCCCATTGTGATGTCAAACTCGTCAGTTAACTTCCCCACTCTCCACCCTTTTGGTATAAGGCCCAATTCCGAATCTACCATTTCCCCGCCGGAGGATTTGTAGGGTTTGCCTTCCTCATTGGGGAATTCAAAATCTATGAACCAGTGCTTATAGAGGGTTTGGGCTATTTCCTCCAGGGTTTTGTTCATCTTGCGGTTAAGCTCTATCTTATCGTCCAGGGTGCCAAGGATATGAGCTATTTCTTTTT
>DIMZ01000107.1:0-207 GCA_002425825.1 Cloacimonetes bacterium UBA5553
AAAAAAATGGGGGAATGCCTGCTGGAAAATTTGGGCTTGACAAAACCAGTACCGTTGCATAAATTGAACATAAGTTCATTTGAGCAGGCTGTCAGTGCTTTACAGATTAGGAGAAAAGATGCCCAGATTAAAGTTACCAAGAACCCTACAAGAGCTGCCCATAGTAAAGGGATTCCGTCCTCTGTGGATGCGTCCCAATTACCGCAG
>DIMZ01000107.1:223-3927 GCA_002425825.1 Cloacimonetes bacterium UBA5553
GCGATGCATCTGGAAGAATATGAGGCTATCAGATTGATGGATTATGAAGCCTTAACCCACGAGCAGGCAGCCGAAATGATGAATGTTTCGCGCCCCACTGTAACCCGTATATACGAAAGCGCACGTAAGAAACTGGCAACGGCATTAGTGGAAGGGCGTAGCTTCCTGATAGAGGGCGGGGATATCCAGCTTGCGGGAAAGCATTATTTCTGCGAAGCTTGTCAGTATAGGTATATTGATACTAAAACAGAAACCAAACCGGATAAGTGTCCAGCTTGCGGCTCAGAGCATATGATAAGCCTTAGCGAGTGCTTCATAAAGGGATGCAAGCGCTGTTCCCGGTGCCGGTAAATACAAGGAGAAAGATATGAAAGTAGCAATTCCAACAGCCAACGGTGAGTTGAGTGCCCATTTTGGGCATTGTGAAGCCTTTGTCCTGTTCACGGTGGAAAACCAGCAGATAGTAAAAGAAGAGATTTTGACTCACTCCGAGCATGGATGCGGGTCTTATCCGCAAATGCTGAAGAGTGTCGGCTGTTCAGTAGTATTGGCTGGGGGTTTGGGTCAGAACGCCAAAACTAACTTGCAAGACAACGGAATCCAGGTGATTCATGGGGTTAGCTCAGCTCCCCTAAAGCTGCTTGTGGAGCAATACATTGCAGGTAACATTGTGTATGATTCTTCGCTTTGCGATCACGAGCATCATGATCATAGTGATTGCTCTCAGCATCACTGATTGAGTGGGGTATTTACTATGGCAGGAGACAATAAGGACTCCGCGCAAATAGGTTTTGGCTAAAACAGAATCATAAAGAATCTTAATTAGATTGAAGCCTGTCTGATATACTGACAGGCTTTCTTTTTCCCTTGCTAACCACTCTTTTCTTCCTTGGCTCTTTTGCTCTTTGTTGAATGCATAAGGTTCCTTTGCCACCTTGATATTGAATAAGTATTTAGGAACTTGGCATAGGATTTCGAACCACAGAGTAGAACTATTTGCTGTGGTTAGCATGAAGTGAGGAGAGACGGGAAAGTAACAGAAGAAATGGCTGCCAATTACTGCTATTTGAGGAACATTAATTGCATAAAAGACGCATAGATATAGAAATTCAAATAGGAGTAAGTATGACAAACTCGCGTAGTCGCTTTGTAATATTGCTGTTGGCAATGTTACTTATAAGCACGTTCAGCTTTGCCGCAACAGCGCGCAAGGTTCATTTCTCAAACAGTGGTAACAAGGTTAGTCTTGTTAACAACAATGATTTTGGTTTTGAACTTCAATTCAAGCTACAGGACTTCAGCTTGGAAGAGCTGGATACCAAAGGCGGGAAATTTGATCAGCTAAGCATCGAAGGCTTTGGCTTTTCGGGCCGGGTTGGCGAGCCCAAGTTGCCAGTATTCAGCAAGCTAATCGCGGTGCCACTTGGTGCCGATGTACAGGTTGAGTATCTTAACAGGAACCAGCTTGATATATCCAAGGTTGATGCTCAGCTAAAGAACAGGATTATGCCTGCTCAACCTTCGGTATCCAAATCGGCAAATTACGACATGATTCCCTTCGAGCTAAATAGCAGCGCTTATGCCAAAAACGCATATACTAACGACGACATATTTAAGGTGGAAGAAGTTGGCCTACTGCGTGGTGTTCGTGTGTTCAGGTTCGACTTTGAACCCATTCAATACAATCCCCAAACCGGTGACCTGCGTGTTTGCAGCAATGCCGATATCAGGGTAAAATTTGTAAATCCAGACCTAGCCAGAACCGCTAACCTGATGGCAAAAACCGGATCGGTGGAGTTTGACGCTCTTTATGGCAAGCTGCTTTACAACTGGCGCGATGGCGAACGTCTGAACGTTAATCGCTATCCCACTAAGATGCTCATACTGTGCCCTCCAGCATACACCAGCACGTTACAGCCTTATGTGGACTGGAAAAAGCAACAGGGTTACAACGTTGTGGTAACCACAGTTGGAACAGGAGGCACAGTAGCCAATACAACTAATGCCATAAATACCTATATGGCAGGAGTATGGAGTGCAGCAACGGCTCAAGACCCGGCTCCCACCTATCTGCTGATAGTAGGTGACACATCCACAAGTGGCAATAACATTATTGCCAATACTGGTGTTACTGCTTCACACGTAACCGACCTTACCTACGTGCGTTTGCAGGGAACGGACTATCTACCGGAAATGTATTATGGCAGATTCTCGGTATCTTCTGCTACAGAACTAACGAATATTATCGACAAGACCATCACCTTCCAAAAGACTGCCATGCCAGATCTTAGCTATCTGGGTAAGGCAGTAATGATTGCCGGTGTGGATGGAACTTATGCAACAACACATGGCAATGGGGCCATTAATTATGGAACCACCCACTATTTTAACACAGGTAATGGGATAACCTCTAATACTTACCTTTATCCTGCCTCAGGCAGCAGCGATGCTCAAATTATCGCCAATGCCAATGAGGGAAGAGGATATATAAACTATACTGCACATGGAAGTGAAACTTCATGGGCAGACCCTACCTTTACTGTATCCGATGTAAACGCTATGACCAACACTGCCAAATATGGTGTGATGGTTGGTAACTGCTGTGTAACCAATGCCTTTGGAACTTCTGTATGCTTTGGTGAATCCATTATTCGCAAAGCCAATGGCGGTGGTGTAAACTACATTGGCGGTACGAACAACACCTATTGGGATGAAGACTATTGGTGGGCTATCGGTTATAAAACACCCGTACAATCCAGTGCTCACGCTTATAGTGCATCAACTTTGGGTGCATACGATGCCATGTTCCACAACAACGGCGAAACCTTTAGCAATTGGGCAACCACTACTGGTGAGATTGTTATGATGGGAAATAGTGCTGTGGAACAGAGTACTACCACCAGAAAAAACTACTATTGGGAGATATATTCCATTATGGGTGACCCCTCCACCATGCCCTATCTGGGAGTCCCCACAGTTAATACTGCCACCTTCCCTTCAACCATCTTAATCGGCGCAACCTCCATCACCGTTACTGCCACTCCCTACTCCCGAGTAGCCCTTAGCATGGGTGGCGTGTTGTATGGAACCGATTTGGTGCCGGCAGGTGGATCACTTACCCTGCCCATTACTCCCTTTAGCAATGTTGGAACTGCTCAACTAGTGATAACAGCAAATCAAAAGATTACCAGAATTGAAAACATCACCATTGCTCCAAACAGTGGCCCATATATGACCGTGGATGCCAATACCTATGCTGATGCAAATAACAACATTGCCGAATATAACGAGCAAGGTAGATTTAATACTACATTCAAGAATGTTGGTTCACAGGCTGTAACTAATGTAACTGCTACTCTTACCTGCAGCACACCCGGCATCACAATTGTAGATGGCACAGAGAGCATTGCCTCTTTGGCTGCCGGTGCCTCAGTAATAAGAAACAGTGCCTTTACTTATAACGTTGACAATAATATCGTAAATCAGCTTTCCGCAAGCTTTACCATAACCATGGTAAGTGGAGCCAACACTTGGGAGCATAGCTTCACTCAGCTATTCAATGCCCCTGCCCTGGCAATTGGAAACATGATTGTTAACGATGCCAGCGGAAATAATAACGGTCGTCTTGATCCAGGTGAAACCGCTACAATCACCATGCCTCTGAACAACACCGGTGGCGCAGCCTCGCCATCAGGTTCGGCTAC
>DIMZ01000212.1:0-4150 GCA_002425825.1 Cloacimonetes bacterium UBA5553
TTACATTGCGTTAGATGTTAAACATCATAAGTTAGTATGCGAGGTCTTTGCGCCTTATCTGGTTATTTTGTTTTGGTATTAAATAGTGCACATACATGAGCTCTTAGGTTATTGAGGAGTATCGTGTTCTCTGACTTAGGTGTTTGTACGAACAAATGCGATCTTGCCTAGTAGTGCATAGCCATTACTATGCGGCTAACAAGCCTGATAACAAACAAAACTATTGACTAAATTAGCAAGCTTCAAGACTGTGGCTAACTGAAGAGTAATATCATAGGAACTGCGATGTTAAAGGCAAAAATATTCGTTCAACTCAAAGCAAGCGTGCTTGACCCACAGGGCAAAGCCGTTACTAATTCGTTACACCATTTAGGTTTTGAAGAAGTTTTGGAAACCAGAATCAGCAAATATATCGAGATGACTTTTACCAGTAATGACAAGGCGATGGTATCGGAGCAGGTGGAAAAGATTTGTGACAGTCTGCTTGCCAATCCTAATACCGAAAGCTATCACTTCCAACTTGAAGAAGCGGAGTAATACCTTGCGTGTAAGCGTTATAACCTTTCCCGGCTCAAACTGCGATCATGACGCCTTTAGCGTGTTTAGTTCGCGCGGGCACAGCACCAAGATGGTATGGCATAAGGATAGTAACCTGCAACAGCCAGACTTGGTAATCCTGCCGGGTGGCTTTTCCTATGGTGATTATCTGCGTTGCGGTGCTTTGGCAAGGTTTTCACCCATTGTGAAAGAGGTGATTGCCTTTGCCCAAAAAGGCGGGCTTGTGATGGGAATCTGTAATGGTTTTCAGATATTAACCGAGACAGGCTTGCTGCCTGGTGCACTTATGATGAATAATTCGCTTTCTTTCATCTGCCAGCATCAGCTTTTGCGGGTGGAATCTGCTAACAGCCCCTTTACGCATAACATCCCAGTTGGCACAGTATTAGACATCCCTATTGCGCACAAAGAAGGCAACTACTATATAGATGAAGAGGGGCTAAATATGCTGCAAACAGAAGATAGAATCCTCTTTAGATATTGTAATGCAGATGCTGTGGCGAGTGAAGAAAGCAACCCCAATGGCGCGGTTGATAACATTGCCGGGATATGCAATAAAGAACGTAACGTTCTGGGTATGATGCCACATCCTGAGCGTGCAGCAACGGATACGGTTACCTCACAGGATGGAAGGCGGATATTTGAAGCCTTGGAAAGCTATTTTATCAGCCATGCCTGATCTGCTAATACCTCCTGCTTGTCTGGTTTGCGGTAGCAGATTGGAAGAGCAGAGCCAGGTTATATGCAGTGATTGTGAAGGGAGAGTATCGCTATATCATGGAGCTTTGTGCCCCAAATGCGGTAGTGAGATAAAAGAATTGCCTTGCCCCGTGTGTGCCGAAGAGGCATTTGAATTTGACTATACACGCTCTTTGTTTCGCTACGTTCCACCCATAGACACCATGATTCATAAGCTGAAGTATAGCGGATATGCTTCACCGGCGGGCTATTTTGCCCTGCCGATGGCTGAACTGATAGAAAATGACGAGCATTTGCAGGATTATGATTTTATATGTGCTGTGCCACTGCATAGAGTGCGCAAGCGCGAGCGTGGCTTTAACCAATCTGACTTAATTGCTTATGCCACTGCCAGCCTGCTGGATATGCCTTATTGCAATCCGGTAGCGCGCAGAGTGAATACTTACAGCCAAACCCTGCTGAGCAAAGAAGGCAGAGTGCATAATCTAAGTGGTGCTTTTATAGTAAAAGACATTGCCCAGGTAAAAGGCAAGAAGATAATTGTGGTGGACGATGTATTTACCACCGGAACAACACTAAACGAGATAGCTAAGCTGCTGCATCTGGCAGGTGCCGAGCNNAAGAGCGTAGATGAATAAAGAGTATAACGAGATACGTCCTCAGGTTTCGGAAAGCGAAACTAATGACATGATAGAAAAAGTGGCTCGCTTTATCGCCGAGCGTCACATGGCATCAGCAGGCATCCTGTTTGTAGAATCACTGCGTCCGCTGCACGGAATTGGCAGCCAGGCAATGTTCTTTATTTTGCCATTTGCGGAGATTATATTTGATTCCAAGAAGTATCAGCAGTTTGCTCTGATGCTGGAAAACGAAGAGAACATAAAGAAATTGGTAGCCCGTATGGACGAACTGGATGAAGAGCTATCCCGAGACCGCAGAAAAGCCGCCAGATTGATTCGCGAACGCAGACACGCGCAGATTAAAGCCTTTATAAATAGAATAATAAAACCTAAAAAAGCTGAATAAGCGGAGGAATATATGCAATACGACGAGAAACGCCTGACCCGCATAGTTGCTACAGACTGTGGCAGTACTACAACCAAGGCGATTTTGATTGAGTGGGTGGATGGTGAATTTCGCCAAACCATCCGCGGTGAAGCTCCAACCACAGTTGAAGCTCCCCTGAACGACGTTACAAAGGGCGTTATAAACGCCACTCAAGAGCTGGAAGAACTGGCACGCTTGAAGTATAACAACCCCAATATCAAGTTTATGGAAAATGGTGAATTCGTTATTCCGCGCAAGGGAGACATTGGAATAGATGCCTATGTTTCCACATCATCAGCCGGTGGTGGCCTTCAGATGATGGTTACCGGTGTGGTTGCCTCCATGACAGGTGAAAGCGCAGAGCGCGCAGCTTTGGGTGCTGGTGCCATTGTAATGGATCTTATCTCCAGCAACGACAAGCGCATGAACCACGAAAAGATTGAGCGCATACGCCAGTTACGCCCAGACATGATTCTTATGGCAGGAGGGGAAGATGGCGGAACCGTGAAACACGTTGTAGAAATGGCAGAATTGGTAGCCGGTGCAGACCCCAAGCCTCGCCTTGGCTCTTCCTACAAGCTTCCCGTAATCTTTGCCGGTAACAAGGATGCGCAGCCCGAGATTAAGAACACCCTTGCTCAAAAGGTGGATTTGATAGTAACCGATAACATCCGTCCGAAGCTGGAACAAGAGAATCTTGGCCCCGCCCGAGATAAGATTCATGACCTCTTTATGGAACACGTTATGCAGCAAGCCCCCGGTTATAACAAACTTATGGACTGGGCAAAAGGCCCGGAACTGGAATCAGTTCCCATTATGCCTACCCCGGCTGCCGTGGGTAACATCATGCAGGCAATAGCCAAAGATGAACAGATAGAAGTGGTGGGTGTGGATATCGGTGGTGCAACCACAGACGTATTTAGCGTGTTTACCGAAGATTATGTTTTTAATAGAACTGTTAGTGCCAATCTGGGTATGAGCTATAGCATATCAAACGTGCTGGCTTCCTCCGGTTTGGATAACATCATGCGCTGGGTTCCCTTCGACATTGACGTTAGCGAATTGCGCAATAGGATAAAGAACAAAATGATACGCCCCACAACCATTCCTTCACTACTGGAAGAACTGGTGCTGGAACAAGCCATAGCAAAAGAAGCCTTGCGCCTGGCATTTGAACAGCACAAAGAATTTGCCAGCGGCTTGAAGGGTATGCAACGTCAGAGAGATATTTCCGAAGCCNNAAGCCTTTAGCCAATCCACTTCAGGTGCAACCATTGTGAACCTGATGACCCTGAATCTGCTGGTCGGCAGTGGTGGTGTGCTATCTCATGCTCCCAGACGCAATCAAACCGTGATGATGCTAATAGATGCATTCTTACCCGAAGGCATCACCCGTCTGGCTGTAGACAGCATCTTTATGATGCCGCATCTGGGTGTGCTATCTGAGATTAGTGCCAAAGCGGCAACCGAAGTGTTCCGCAAAGACTGTATGGTATATCTTGGCACCTGCGTGGCACCTGTCGGCAAGGGCAAACAAGGCAAACCTGCCCTATACGCTAAGCTGGAATTGCCCGATGGCAGCAAGTTTGAAGAAGAAATACCCTTCGGTGAAGTGCGCTTAATTCCATGTGAAGAGGGCAAGGTAGCCAAAGCTACGCTGAAAGCACATGGCGGATTGATTCTGGATAAAGACAAGAACAAAGAGCTTTCGGTTGACCTGCATGGTGGCAAGGTTGGCATCGTGTTAGATACTCGTGGCCGCCAACCCTTCGTTTTACCTACAGAAAAGGTGGAACGCATAGCTGCTCTTAAGAAGTGGATGCGCGAGTTTAAAGTGTATCCCGAA
>DIMZ01000212.1:4155-4399 GCA_002425825.1 Cloacimonetes bacterium UBA5553
TCGAACAAATTTTGGTTTAGGAGGAAACAATGGGACAAGCATATTCTGCTGGATTAACCGTAACCGATAGCATTATTCTAAAAAAAGAACGCATCTTACCTCTAAAGGGGCAAGTGCTGGTAAAGAAAGGCGATAAAGTGACAGCCGAAACCGTGGTGGCAGAGACATTGTTGCCCGGAAAGGTAGTGCCATTTAATCTTGCTAACAAGCTGGGAGTAACCCCTGCTCAATTAGTTGGCTACAT
>DIMZ01000212.1:4423-4751 GCA_002425825.1 Cloacimonetes bacterium UBA5553
AAGATTACTAAAGATACTATTCTTGCCGAGAACAAGGGTCTTTTTGGCCTGGGAATATTCAAAAACGAAGTACGCTCACCTGTGGAAGGCGAAGTGGAAAACATCTCCTCCGTCACCGGCCAGGTGCTGCTGCGTAAACCGCGTATCCCTGTGCAGGTAAAAGCATTTATGGATGGCCTTATCACCGACGTAATTGAAGGTGAAGGCGTAGTAATTGAGAATAAAAGCGCATATATCCAGGGCATCTTTGGCATTGGAGATGAAACGGTTGGCAACCTCATGATGCTTGCCGAAACACCGGATGACGAACTGGACATCGGTAAGATTT
>DIMZ01000212.1:4759-4970 GCA_002425825.1 Cloacimonetes bacterium UBA5553
AATGAATCATGTAGAGATAAGGTTATCGTGGCTGGTGCTTTTGTTCATTACCACGTAATCGAAGCTGCGGTGAAGCACGGAGTGAAAGCCATCATTACCGGAGGTATAGACGATCAAGACCTGAAGAAGCTTTTGGGCTACGACATTGGTGTAGCTATTACCGGTCATGAAAAGATTGGGCTTACCATAGTATGTACTGAAGGCTTTGGTA
>DIMZ01000212.1:5001-5164 GCA_002425825.1 Cloacimonetes bacterium UBA5553
GATTACCATGGCACAGAAGACCTTCGATCTGTTAAAGGCCTTTAATGGCAAGAAAACCTCCATTCATGGTCGCACTCAGATTCGTGCCGGCGTTATCCGCCCAGAGATAATCATCCCGATGGACTTCGATGAGTCCGAACTGATTAGCAAAGAAGCCTCCATG
>DIMZ01000212.1:5230-5535 GCA_002425825.1 Cloacimonetes bacterium UBA5553
TGTGCTGGAGCCAGGAACCATGATCCGCATTATCCGTCAGCCACACTTTGGTAGAATTGCCAAAGTTACCGCTCTTCCCGAAGAACTTACCAAAGTGGAATCCGAAACTCTGGTACGTATATTGGAAGGTGAATTTGAGGATGGAACCAAATTCCTTATGCCTCGCGCCAATGTGGAAGTAATAGAATCCTAACATAACTATCAAATAAAGTATTGCATATCAGGCAGGTACACTTGTTGTACCTGCCTTTTCTTTTGCTACGGAGTAGTTAGACATTTAGATGCATCAAAGGCTATAAGTTATG
>DIMZ01000012.1:0-7429 GCA_002425825.1 Cloacimonetes bacterium UBA5553
TTCAGCTTCTTCAGCTACTACTTCTTCTTCCACTGGCTCAGCTTCTGGCTCTGTGCCTTTTACATAAATACTGATTTCTATGGAGTTTTTGGATAGCTCAGGATAGAAGTCGTCGATGTATTCCTGAACCGTGTTTTCGATATCATTATGCTTGTCAATAAGCTCCTGGCTAAATCCCAGCTTGATGTCCAATGAGTTCAAGGTAGTAGTAAGATTCTTAATCTCGGGCTTTTCGCCGTAAACGTTATTGAGGAAGTCCGGAAGAGACTTTGTAAGCTTCACAGTGCCATTGATACGCTTGTATGTTTTAAGACCATAATGTGCCGCAAACACCGTACCACCCACAACCAAAAGAGTTTTGAAGAACTTGTTCATTCTTTACCTCGCTACTATTTACTTATATATGGATTTAATTCTGCCCCAGCTACGGTTTTGCACAGATGTAGGCTGGCTAAAAACAATATCGTTAACACTTATCGGGCTGATGGAGAACTCACTGAAATTGAACAGCACTATGCCGGTAATGCTCGAGTAGGTTCCATTGGCATTCATGATTACTTCTTTGCTGCCAAAACTGGCATTCTGAAGAGCACAAACACCAGAGCCATCGGTTATGCTTAGGCGGTTTTTGGAGCTCTTCTGGCCAATCACTGTGGCATTTACTATCTTTGCATAAACGCTTTCAAATGCTTCTGCCTCTTCTGCTCTCGTTAGCTGACCAGTTGTTAAGATAAGGGGCCGGGGTAGCATTGCTCCCGTTTCGAGAGTTCTAGTTTGTGTGATGTCTGCTAAACAAGTCATGCCGAAGGTTTCAGATACAGTTCCACTAACCATTATTCTATCGCCAATCTTAACTCGTGCATTTTTGTCGGATATTAAGATACCACGCCAGGCACCGTTCAGGGGTTCATTAATAAAATACCCGCCACTATGGTAGTTAACTGCTGTAACTATGCCTTCCAGGCTAACTTGCTTGCCCAGGTATCGAGATGGATAAGTGCCATCACTACCCGGATTGGTAGTAAACTGAACGTCATATATAGAGATAGCCCAAGCCCCAACTGAGAGGCTTGCTATCAGGCAAATCATTATGAGTAGCTTTTGCATACTTCACCTCTATGTGGCAATCTATCGTGAGTCAATATCTTGTCAAGATAAATCGTGCAATAATTATCCATTTATTCATCCTTACAACGTCCATCACTTTAATAAGTGGCCCATACCACATACATACAATATGTAAGCACAATCAGTTCCACAATAATAACATTTAAGAGAAAAGCACCAAACTCAAGGCCATTATTATCATACCCACTACCAAGCCGGTAATAGCCACATGATGTTCTCCATATTCTTCGGCAGCGGGCAACAGCTCATCTAAAGAGATATACACCATTATCCCCGCCACGGCAGCAAACACCATTCCGAAGGCAGTATCACCCAGAAATGATCTTAGTAAAAAGAAACCTATTATAGCTCCAATAGGTTCTGCCAAACCCGAAGCGAATGAATACACCAATGCCTTAGTCTTGTTCTTGGTTGCATAATAGATTGGCACAGAAACGGCTATGCCCTCAGGAATATTATGGATAGCAATAGCAATGGCAATACTTACTCCCAGGGTTGGATTCTTCATTGCAGCCATAAATGTAGCCAAGCCTTCAGGAAAGTTATGAATACCTATTGCCAAGGCAGAGAACAAACCCATCCGCATCAGCTTGCCATCGTCAAGTTTATCTTTATGTTTGTCGCACTTCACGTTCTTCAGCTCGTGAGGGTTTTCATATGAGGGCACAATATTATCAATAAGAGCAATTATGCCCATGCCAACAAAGAATGCCAGAACGGTTAGCCAATAACCGTTTTTATCACCATAAACCAAGCTAAGTGATTCTCTGGCTTTGGGGAATATCTCTATCATGGATACATATAACATCACTCCGGCAGATAAACCCAAAGATGCAGAAAGAAACTTGGGGCTAAAACGCTTTGAGGCAAATGCCATCAAAGAGCCGATACCTGTTGATAAACCGGCAAATAGAGTTAAGCTAAATGCAAATAGGATATTAGAATTAACCATATACATCTCCTCTTATTAGCAAGATAAAGCACTTGGCAATGCTAAGCAACCTCATAGCATTTAGCTAAACTTGTATTAGAATTGCTACTATGCTCTTTGCTTTATCCAGGGCTTGCCCAATGGTAATATTACTTTTCCTGCGATGTCGTTAATAATAATCGCAAACATCATATACATGGCACAGGCAGCGCAAAACATTAGCTCATAACCAGCTATCATGTTCCAGACCGGGTTTACAAAATGACCAAGTACCAGCAGGTAGAAGCCTAAGAGCAGTGTGAAGAAAGTTACTGCCATCATAGTATGGATCCGCATGGAAGCTATCCACATACCAAGGGTGTAAATCATCCACGCAACTAAATACCAACCAACATCAGTAGTGCTGGATTTATAGATACCAAAGTGGTTCATCAGCAGTATTAAAGCTAAGCCTATCCAAAAACCACCGTAGGCGGTGAAGGCACTAAAGCCAAAATTGTTGCCCATCTTTTGCTCTTGGAAACCGGCAATAAGCTGTGCCATACCACCAAATATTAGACCTAATACGATAACCGGCCCCAATCCACACCATCCCACATTGTGAAACTGCAACACCAAAGTTGTGATAGAAAAACCTGCTAATCCGACTACTGCAGGATTACCGTTTTTTTGCTCGCTCATGTTCATCTCCGTTCAATATTGTAATAATCAATATCTGCTTCTGTCATAATTTTAGACCCAAAATATGTTACACCCTTTTACTGTCAAATCAAATTCATGCCTACCAACACAGTTGACGCGTACATGGGATGAAAATGTGATTCTCTCATTTCGATTGATTTATAGTAACTTATAAGAGCTTCCCTACTGCTTCCTTGCTGCTATCCCCNNTGTCGAACACAGGATAGCAGCAAGGAAGTAGCAGGTAAGCACCATGAAATACTGAGTGATTACTCGACTAGCTTTGCAGATTACTCCGTGAATACAGATGCACCACTAGAGTTGCCTGCGAAAGCAATAATGGGAGATTAATATTTGATTGAGCCAGTTAGCTGTTTTTTATGCCAAACCAGTTTTCGTCATTCATATCGCTATCGAACTGCTGGCGAGAACCTTCGTCGCTTATTAGCTTTCCAGCCTCTAATGCAAGCCGGTAATACTTACTATACTCAGCTTTAACTCCCGTGAGAGCCATCACCCGTGCCATAGCTTCATAGCAATAAGCAAGATCCCAATCTACTGGACTAATCTTGTCTTTCAAGCGCATTATGTTTTCTGCATGATACAGAGCTGATTCTTTGTGGGCAAGTATGGTATATACATGGCAAATCATCCATTCTCCACGCAGAACATTTATCTCTTGGCCAACCTGTCGCCAATGGTATAATGAGGCATGAACCATATTGATTAATTCGTTTTCATCTTCACGAGTTCGGTTTTCTTTTAGCAGTAAGTCCCAGCTTATATTGAAGAGCTTTATTGCCAGTTCCTGGTGTATATCTTTCATCTTAGTCTCCTGGATGTGCTTGATATCATAGATGCATTGTTACTTGCGTGAAAACTTAAAGATATCGGTATCATATCCCACGCTGAGAAGGCTATTAAGCTTACCAGCTTCATTTACAGCAAGCTTGAGCCTTATCGGCATAATCTTGATTTTGTAACCAATGCCACCATAAGCACAATACTCCCAATCTCTCTCTTCGCCCCAGAGTTCATTTTCTGAGTAGCTTAGAGCCTGAATTCCAGCTTCCAACACCCAGTTGCCAGATGGTTTCGCAGTTAGTCCTGAGGTAACAATCTGATAGTATGGAGCACTAAGTTCATAGCGTGAATAGCCCATAAATCCTTCTGCTCCACCAATAATAAAGGGGCTAAACTTCAGGTCTTCATCTGAGCCAAAATAAGTACCATAATCAACAGCATAACCGAAGCTTAACCACTTAAACAGAGGAAGATACAGTTCGGCTTTAGTCTGCATGCAGCTGAATAAATCGTCACTAAGTGCGGTATTGCGTGAGAAATTGAACTTGCTGAGCACCCTTGTACCGCGTGTAGGAAAATAGTAATCATCCAGGGTCTCATTATATGCTTTTACTCCAAATCCGCTAATAGTGCTTTCTTGTGGCAAGGAAGGAGCTTCGGATATCTTTTCGTACATCCTGGTTCTACTACTATATAAGAATAGCTCTGCAATGGCAAGGTCTTTAGCGAATACTCCGAGACCAGAGGTCATCCCCCATTCCAGCGAACGAACACTATTGGTTTTATGATGATCCTTATATGTATATAGTGTCTTTTCGTTAACATAGGGAAACAATCGATAGTATGCACCCCACTCTTCACCATAGTTCTTAACGTAGTCGATGTTTAACTCGTTTCTACCGCCAAGCTTAACCTCTGCCATTAGCTTAGAATTCTTTAGCAAGCAATTGTTCAGCGATAGAACTGCTCCTGCAAGAAGTTTATCTTGTGAGCTGTAAGACATATTTATGCCAAGCTGTCTTCGCTGCCTTTCCTGAACATGGATAATCAGCTTGAACTTGTTTCCTTCAATAAGCTCTAACACAGGATAAATGGTATTAAACGCTTGGGAGTTCCATGCCTTCTGGCAGCCTGAATAGATGTCATTAATGTGATACATCCTGCCACTATATAGATTAGCATATTCTTGCACTTTGGCTTGGCTTAAGAATTCGTTCCCCGCCACTTCTACATTACTTACGTGGTATAGCGTAAGATGCTTATTAAAGCTTGTTGCGTTTTTACCACCATCGGGTGAAACCAGCATAGACTTAAAATTTCTAATCTGATCAATAGATTCACGAGTTGATTTCTCGCCCAAATCTATTATTTCTTTTATCTTGTCGAAATCGGTGGCTGCATAAATACTTAAGTTTGGTTCGATAATCATATCGAAGAGGTCAAGATTCTCATTCAGGTTACGCGTAATGCNNAGAACCTCTATCAGGTTGTTTAGGTTTTCTTTGCTCCTTAACGTAGAATTAACCTTTAGCCCAATAATCTTTTCAGCCCCTAATTCCTTTAACAATGAACCAGGCATGTTTTGCGATACGCCACCATCTATGAATATCTTATCTCCTATAGTAAACGGCTGAACCAAGCTAGGGATAGACATAGATGCCCGTAGTGCTTGCATTAGTGAGCCCTTGGTGAATGTTTCTGCCTTTCCGGTAATTAGATTGGTAGCATTGCATGCAAAGGGAATAGGTAGGTCAGCAAAGTGCTTTACTTGCGCTGAGGCAGCGTATAACTTAAATAGCTCTAAGTTAATGCGATTGCCCACGTAAACACTAGATGGTAACCTGGGAATCCAAGTATCGGCTAATTCAAATATTGCATTACCATAGGGCGACCATCTCTTTTGTCCGATATACAAGTCTTTACGATTGTGAACATCATTAGTCAAATCATCCCAGTTTATACCAAGGCAAATCTGCTCAATTTCGCTGGCAGTATAGCCCATCGAGTATAGAGCACCGATAATTGCACCAATGCTCGATCCGGTGATGTAGTCCGGTTTTAGACCTTCTTCCTCCAAAACCTTTAGCACGCCTATGTGGGCAAAGCCTCTTGCTCCACCTCCACTAAGGGCATAACCAAGTTTGTCGGCATGTAGCGATAACGACAACATAGCTATCGCTACACATACCAATATTCGCTTCATTGCCTACCGTACTTTAGCTTAGAATCCCTCTTCAGGGTTAACTGGTTCTTCTGTTTTGGTGTCAAAGTTTCGGATTGTTTCTTTCACTGCAAATTCAAGTCTGCCAAACACAGATGTAGCCTCTATGCCTATGTTCTTTTCTCCCTTGTTGCTACCAGTAAACTTTCCTGCATTGGGCAGGACAATGCTACCCAGAACAGCAGTAGGTTTTATGTCGAACTTAAGGTCTGATGGCAGAATTACTGTTGCAGAACCAAATACAACGGTAATCTCCATATCCTTGGCATCCGGCTGAATATCGCTGAGATCAATCTCGCCGCTGGCAAAAACCATAGTATATTCCTGACTGCCACTGCTATAGAAAACTGTGCTGTTCCTATTAGAACTATAGCTTCTGTTATGAACTCTTGGCTTTCCGCCTCCTACCAGCATCCTTACACCAAACATGATGATTACTATGGCAAAGAATACTTTCATTAAAGGCAAGTTGATATTAAAACCGCGTAGAAAGATGGACACACCAAACAGGATTATCATAATTCCCCAGAAGATGTTACCAAAGGAAAAATCCATTCTCATTTCCTCCTCCTCAGAGACTTAGTCCATGCCACCAGGCATGATGTAGTTTATTTATGGGTCNNCGATTATTAATAGATAGGGTTTCCTGGTCTGTTACCTTGCCTATCCTACACATGGTTATTCCGTGTTTATCTGCCATCCCGGTTACTATCGGAATATTGCTCTCATTGCAGCTAATAATAATTCTGCCTGGTGCTTCACCAAAGTAATCGGATACCACACGTGTAGAATCTATGCCAGATAAGTCTGCTCCTAAGGCAACAGAAGGATTAAAACAACACTCACTGACAGCAACTAGTAATCCACCATCGGAAACATCGTGAGCTGAGGACACTAATTGCTGGTCAATAAGCTCTAAGATAAGGTTTTGCAGTCTTAGTTCTAAATCCAAATCTACTTTTGCAGGACTACCAGCTTCGATGTTTTTTATCACCTTAAGGTACTCTGATCCGCCCAATTCGCCATTCTGGTAGCCAAGAAGTATTATCACATCTCCGGCGTGCTTGAAGCACTGGGTTGTGGCTTTTCTAAAGTCTTTCATCAAGCCCAGCATACCAATAACGGGAGTTGGGTAGATGGCGCCTGATGGGTTCTCGTTATAAAACGATACATTGCCTCCGGTAACCGGAGTATCAAAATGCCTGCATGCATCTCCCATGCCTTTAATGGCCTCAGTAAAGAAGTAATACGCTTCGGGTTTATAAGGATTACCAAAGTTCAGGCAGTTAGTAATAGCTATTGGCTTTGCACCGCTACATGCAACATTTCTTGCTGCTTCGGCAACTGCTGCCATTGTACCATTATATGGATCAATAGCGCAATGCCTGCCATTACAATCGGTAGCCATGGCAACTGCCAAATCAGTTCCATCAATGCGAACCACAGCAGCATCAGATCCAGGCTCTATAACGCTTCCAATTTGAACCATGTGATCATACTGCTTGTAAACGCGATGCCTGCTGGCAAGATTGGCACTTCCTAAAAGCTTTATCAGCGTATCTTCTATATCAATCTGTTCTTCATGGATGCTGGTGTCATAATTCTGGATGACATCCAACTCAGCAGGTTTTATACTCTCACGGTTATAAACCGGAGCAGAGCCA
>DIMZ01000012.1:7439-7648 GCA_002425825.1 Cloacimonetes bacterium UBA5553
TCGGCAACCAAGTCTGAGTTATGAAACACTCTAAGCAGCTTGTTATCCGTAACTTTTCCGATTTGAACAGCATCCAAGTCCCACTTGGCAAACACAGCCTTCAGTTCATCCACATTGTGTGGTTCCACAATAACCAACATACGTTCTTGCGATTCGGATAGCATTATCTCATAGGGGGTCATTCCTGTTTCACGCTGAGGGACTAATGC
>DIMZ01000037.1 GCA_002425825.1 Cloacimonetes bacterium UBA5553
TCGCAAAGATAATCATCAGTTTGCCCCGCTTCACTGCTGCCTGATCGGTTAATAGAGCCGTGTCTTTTATCAGCCTGATTCCCTCGGGCGGAAAGCACCTTTCTTTTATGCTTCTATAGCCAATGCGTATTAGTATAAAACTTAGCAGGGCAGGAAGGAGCAGCAATGCTGCAAGAATGTAGGATAGTATCCTGATAGCTGCTTCAGGCTGTTTGGATACAAGGCTGTTTTGCAGCATGGGGATTGCCAAGCCCAGCAGGATAAAGCCAATAAACAGGATAAGCAAAACTAATCTAAATACCTTTTTGCGATAATCGGGGTCTGCTNNTTAACGATATGCTTAGTCATAATTCGTCCTCTATGCTTTAGTTATTCTTCACTTGTAGCGCCAGCTCTTGCATAACTCCGTCTCGCTTGGCTTTAGCAAGGGAATGCAGTTCATAATCATGCTGTTTGTGCAAATCCAGCAAGGCGTCCAATAGCTCTGTGGCGCAGTGGAGTTGCAACATCTCTGCCCATTGCCGGGCATGTTCTTCTTTATTCCAGTATAGGTTCAAAAGCTTTGCATAGCACTCAAGCCTGTGCATCTGAGTATAGCTGAGGGCATCGGAAGCAAAGCATTGGTAGGGAGGGCGCGAAAGATATAGATAAGCCCGATTATTGGCAATTTCGCGCATGGGTGTGGCAGGCAAAACCTTCAGGGTGCCTAGTTGAACAGCATCGGGAAGTGTGGCACAAAGCTGGTTTATAGAGCGATGCACCGATGCGATATCTTCGCCCGGAAGCCCGGCTAACAAGTCTGTATGCACGCGTATTTTTGTGCGCTGCTTAAGGGATATCAAAGCTTGTTCTGCCCTTTTCCAGTTGCTCTTTCTCGCGCTTATGGCGGCTATGGCATCATTGGTAGTCTGAATGCCTACTTCAAAGCGGATAAGCCCCTCCGGTGCCTGCTCAAGTATGCTAAAGTCCGCTTCGGAAAGCAAATCGGGATAGATTTNNTCACAGGCATAAGGATGGCGGATAAAAAAGCTCCAGATGTGCCGGGCGAGCTTTGGGAAAACATTGAAACTGCGGTCTATAAACTTCAGAGTCTTGGGCCTCAGGGCTATCAAGGCTTCCAGCTCTGCATCCAGCCTTTGTAAATCGTCAGGTTTATCGGCATCAAAACGCGGCTCATTACGCTTGTCTAAAGCCGAGAGGCAGTAAACGCAAGCATAGGGGCAACCTCGATAACATTCGTAATATACCAGCTTTCCGGCAAGCTGCTCGCTGTCTGAAGGCAGATAGGGAAAGGGCACATCGCAGAGGGTAAGGTTGTGCTCGCCATCTATCCCCTCAAAGTTGTTTTTCGCCAGAGCAAGAAAGCTTCCTTCACCGCTTCCGATAATAGTGTGATCCTTATCCGATAAACCGAAATTGGCATGCCCCGCCTGTGCCCCGCCCAGCACCATTTTGGCATTTGGCAATAGCTTCTTTAGCTCCGGGATTAGCTGTTGCAGATAATCACTGTTCCAAATATAGGCAGAAAAACAGATTACATCGGGCTGCGCGGAATATAACCTAAACAGCACATCACCAAGGTGGTCGCTAACCGTGTGGCTTACCATTGTTACCCGGTAGGGTAGCTCGCGAATAACTTCGCGCAGGTAGTATAGGGCAAGATTGGACTGGCTCCAACTGCTGTTTATAGCAAGCATAACTATATGCTTCATTGTGTCTCACTTTACTGCTTATTTTTGGATGATGCTACTAAGATTAGCTTGGCAGGGTAGTGTCAATAGTAAAGTTCGCATATATGGGATAAAAACGACGTAGCAATTAAGCCCGAAATTTCATTAGTGCAATTTCATGCAATGCAATTTACGGGGTTTATGTGCAATCAAAACAGGCATCCTTATAACGTATAGCCATACAGTCACATACAAACATGGCTGGTTTTACTGCACTTTGGCATAACAAATGCGTATATATACAGCAGTTGCATTGCACAAAACTAAAATGTAGTGAGATGAACATGAAAAATAAACAGGTACAGCTAAGCGATATCTTTGAGCGAGTCTACAGACCCGGCGGGGAGGGCTATATTGGTTTTACGGTGTTTATGGACAAAGACAAGTTCAAGAATTATCAGGAATACTTCACCCCGCAAACTCATATAGAAGTGAAAAACAGGATACAGCATTTATACAGCCAGTATCAAGTGTTAATGTTTGGTGGAATACCCAGAGAACATGCCTGAGATTGCTATGAATAATAACTCATATTACCCCCAAGATAAAAAATGGAAACCCACTCCACATCCAGCCTCCAAAACCAAGGCGACGATGCTTAAGGTATCCCCTATGCCTTAGGTAATCCTCCCGATTACAGACACCACAAGGGTGATCCCTACCAAGGATCACCCCTTTTTTTATCTACCCTTGCGGGTGTAAATGCCTAAGCCTAAAGCGCGAACTTTGCGGGTGAGCGTACTCTCCGAGATGCCAAGCAGTTTGGCAGCCTCTTTTTGCTTGCCGTTGCAGCGCTCAAGAGCGTCTATTATCTCTTCTCGCTCCACATTCAGTTTCTTGCCTTGCATGTCGGTGTAGGCTTGGGTGCCTGTATCCAACCTGACAGATGGAAGCATGCTAAGAGTGTCGGCAGTCCAATCACGCGATTTGAACATAATCAGCAGGCGTTCTACAATGTTTTTCAGCTCACGCACATTGCCCGGGAAGCGATAGCCTTGCAGCTTTTCTATAAATGAATTATCTATTCTGGGGATGGGTAGCTTCATTTCCTTGGCAATCTTATCGGAATAATACACCAGCAATGCGGCAATATCGGCAGGCCTTTCCCGCAGGGGCGGAATTACTATCTCTATGGTGTTCAGGCGGTGATATAGGTCTAAGCGGAAAGCATCGTTGGATATCATCTCAAGCACATTGCGGTTTGTGGAGCTTATTATGCGAGTATCGAAGCTAAGCTCGGAGCTGCTCCCCACAGGGGTTAAGCGGCGAGACTCCAGCACTCTTAAAAGTTTTGCCTGAAGGGCAATAGGCATTTCGGATATTTCATCCAGAAACAGGGTGCCTTTGTTGGCTTCCAAAAAGAAGCCTTTTGTATCTGTTGTAGCACCTGTAAAAGAGCCGCGCTTGTGGCCAAAGAATTCGCTTTCCAGTAAATTGGGCGAAATTGCAGCCATATTCACAGGGATGAAGGGCTGATTTCTGCGGCTGCTACTGAGGTGAATAATACGGGCAAGCACGTCTTTTCCTGTGCCCGATTCCCCCAGTATCAGCACGCTGGCATTGGGGTGTTGGCCAGCAAGTAAGGCGGATTCCAGCACCTTTTTATGTGCATCGGTGCTGCCCACAAATTCCTTGGCAAAGTCAGACTTTAGCCCTTCTGCCAGAACCATATACTGCTGCTGCACCGCAGAATAATCGTCCATCATATTCTTTACCTGCACGTCAAATTCCTTGCTTTGCTCAGCCATCATTTGTGCATGAAAGTCGTTTTGGATGGTGGTTAATTTCAGCAGGTTTTCTATGGCTTTGGGGTAATTACCCTGAACTTCATAGGTGCGGGCATAGTTTTTGTAGGCGACGGTTAGCAGGTGATATTGCTTATGCTTGGTGGCAAATTTAATTATGTTTCTAAGCTGCTTGCGGCTTTCTGCAAACTCACCCAGTGCAATTAGCATATTAGCTTTATTAACCTGCACCTCCATTATAGAAAGCGGATCACCGATAATAGTTGCTTGCTCGTGGGCAAGTTCTAGATGCTTCAGGGCTTCTTCTGGCTTGCCCAAAAAACGGTAACATCCTGCGTAGTTACTGCTCAAGTCCATTAAAAACCTTGGGTCTTTCATGCCGAAGGAATGGGCAAGATGCCTGCTGCTGTCAAAATAGTCCAGCGCAGCTTCAAACTTGTCTTGACGCAGATTTAACACGCCTAAACTAAAGAGCACTTTTAGCTTTTGCATGGGATTGGGGTGCTTTTCGCTAAGCTCGAGATTGCTTAGCAAAATACTTTCTGCTTCTGAAAACTTGTTCATCATCATATATAGTGTGCCTAGATTGTTCACAATCATCAGGCTGCGTTCCACCTCGCCTAGTTGATGGCTAATCTTTAGTGCCCGGGTCATTATCGGCAATGCTCTGTTATAGTCACCAAAATAGTAATATGCTGTGCCGTGATCTATTAGCGTATCCAGCTTTGCTTTGGCATCATCAGAGTTCGAAATCTGCTTTTCTGCCTTTTCAAAAGCATTCAGAGCTTCCAGGCGTTCGTTGCGCTTTTGATGATAGCTTCCGATTTGGCACAATACCTTATTTATCAGGCTGATGTCTTTTGTCTTTTTGGCATTATCCAGAGCAAGATCAAGATGTATCTTCAGGTCTTTACCGTTTTTCATGGCGGCATAGCACTTGCATAGCACAATGTTTCCGCGCGCTATCATGGCAAAATTATTCTCCTCCAGTGCGTCCTTCATAAAGCCCAAAGCCACTTCTTCCGCTTCGGCATGACGGTGCAGTACTATTAATGCCATACACTTGTAATACTCCAGCATCATCCGAATAGCACCAGTTTTGTGTTCTTGAATCAATAGGGCATATTCTGCCAAAAACTGCTCGGGATTGTGCTCGGCAACGCCTTCAAATTTACTAATGTTAGGGTGTATTAACTTATCCATAATCGCCTCCATCCAGCATTTATAGCGCTATTAGATACTGGGTGGCATAATGTGCTAACATGGGTGATATTGTCAATGATTTTAGTTATTGTAGTCGCCCCCCTTAGAATTCCATCCGGCATTCATCTGCCTCCCCCTCTTAGTTCTTGCTGGGGAGCATCTATCACATCTGCATCTACCCTTTATCAAGGGTTAATCATCAAGGCGTGATTAACTGAAACAAGCATGGAGGAATATGAGGTCTGAGATGTTGCTTGTTTTTTTTCCATGATATGATATAGCAGATAGCCTAAACTCGTTGTGAATCCTGCTATCTTTGTTTTAACCCCGAAACGACAATAGTA
>DIMZ01000116.1:0-1801 GCA_002425825.1 Cloacimonetes bacterium UBA5553
CTGTCTGAATCTCTGGAAGCCGTTATAGCGCAAACCCTTTTACCAACCAAAGACGGTAAGGGTCGTGTGCCATCGGTGGAGATAATGATTGCCAATGCCGCCGTAAGAAACCTGATTCGTGAAGAAAAAACTTATCAGATACCTTCTGTAATCCAAGCCAGCACCAAAGAGGGTATGCAAACCAGAGATCAATCTCTGTATAATCTGGTTATGAACAACCTGATAGAACGCACAATAGCCGAGGAATTTGCCGAGAATCCCAAACAATTTGCAACGGGAGCCGGTTTTTAGGCATGAAGGGAGATTACTTGGAGCAGAAAGGAAGCTGCCGGTGTCTGGAATCAGACATTGATGTTCGGACAACCGGCCGGAATATGGAAGCTTCTTTGATAAGTAGTAAGAACCAACTAAAAGCCTTGGTTACAAGTAACAGAGGCTTTACACTGCTTGAGGTCATGATTTTGGTTGTGGTTTTGGCAGCGATGGTTCTAACTATTTACATAGGTGTGATGTATGCCGAGAAGCAAACAAAGCTGAATTACAGACACAGGGTTGCTACTTTTTTAGCTTCGGGTGAAATCGAGAAACAATACACGTTGTATATGAAAGAAGGATTTATGCGCCCCTACACAGGAAGACAGGTGATAATAGACGATCAATCCGAGTCTATTGTTAGGGGTTCACTATCCTTAAGCGTAACAAGAGACGTGGAGTTTCACATTACCAAGCGTTATGGTTATACCGCATTGGTTGCTGAGGTTAATTGGGTAGATCCCGAAACCAAGAAGAGTAACAAGGTAGTGTTGCGTGAAGACTTTTACGATGTTGAAGGGAAGGTGAATCCATGAGTGCAAAGTGGTATCGAAACACTAAAGCCTTTGGCATTGTAAACAGCAATAAGGGTTTCTCGCTTATTGAACTTATTAGCGTAGTACTAATCTCCTCCATGTTAATCGTAATAGCTGGTGTTGGGCTTAGCGTGTTCTTTGCCAAATACCAGGAGATTAATGCCTTTGTAGAGCTGCAAAAAGATGGGATGGAATTCTTGAATTACCTTAAAAACGGTTATAACGTTGGCTCGGGTGCATACATCCAGTTTAATGGTGTAACCAGCGCAAGGGCACTCGAGATAACCGGACGATCTGATGAGCCGGGTAAGGGAACGGGATTGAAGATTACTCCTCCTTTGAAAGAGGAGTTCCCTAACGACTTTATCCACTACTACCTCAGCAATGGCGTTATTCGTGCAAATTACATGTACAACGGTGTTCAAGTAAATCAACCCATTTTCCTGTTTCCGAAGCGTGGTGAGCAGGGACGCGTTACCATCGAAAGCTTCAAAGTTAGCGATGCTAACGCCTACAATGAAGTATTTATTAGCAAACTGAACGAACCTGTATGCGTAGTGAATGTTGAGCTGAAAGCACGCGTTGAAACAGCCAAGAAGAAGTATCGCTATGTGCATTACAAGACTACAATGGCCATGAAGAATATGTCACGGCCGACGGGGACGCCATGATTAAGATAATAAAGAATCAGAGCGGTAATGTTGCTTTGGCTATGCTAATCGCCGTGATAGCGGTTATGAGCGGATTAAGCATATCCAGTATGAGCTTGCGGGATACCATTGCGGCTCAGGCAGAATTCGAAAGCATCCAAAGCTTGCATTTATTGAGGGCAGAGTCGCTACGCGGCCAGGCCTTTTTGGAGATTGCAGCCAAAACTGATCCCGGACTGGGTGGTGGACTGCGCACTCCCATAAGAAATGTTCCTATTACCGGCAGCCACTATAAAAAAACCT
>DIMZ01000116.1:1849-5253 GCA_002425825.1 Cloacimonetes bacterium UBA5553
ATATTTGGTTCGCTCGCTGGTGGAAACCAAAACCGGTGTGGGACAAGTGGCGCACTTTGCGAATAACAAATCCATCGTACGAAAGTATAGCGAACTGCAAGTATTCCAGTCCACAGGTCCTATTTTCATGTACTTCTCAGACAAAGACGAATCATCAAACGAGCAGAATGTTTATTTCTATGGGCCAGACGTTATAAATGGGCCTCTACACAGTAACTCGGATATCACCATTAAACAGCTTGGTGGTGGCTCAAACCAGGGCTGGCCAACATTTTTGGCACCTGTTACCACTTCCGGGGTTATTATTTCTACCCCTCCCCAGTATCCGGAAGAAACGGTCTTTCGGGGTGGCTTGATAGAAAACTACCCACGCTATGAGTTTCCTACCCAGATGACAGAAGTGCGTAGGAATGCACGCAGGGTAGGACCTTCCAGTTTCGATGAAGATCAGATTATTATGATAACTGTAGATGGCTCAGGTTATTCCGGGCAAAAGGGTAAGATAATGATACCCCGCCGCGTTCATAGAGATGTATGGACAAACTACCCTTATGGAACTAATGTGCCACCTCTATTCCGGAATTCATTTACTGTGCGCGATACAGTATGGGAGCCTTTACCAGGTGGAACCTCAGCCGGAGGATCAAATTTTGTAAATAGCAAGCTGTGGATTCGTGGTAATTTTTATGGATTCCAAACATGGGGAGCAGCCGACTCTCTATTCCTTATTGGAGATATCACTATTCAAGGAACAACTCCACCTGCAGATCCATATCCCGGGAACAAGACATCCATGGTTGGCTTGATCTCGGAAGAGTCCATAGTTGTCAAATACGGATTTCGTGACCCTGTAGATTCATTGCGTTATCATCCAAATTGTGGTGCTGATAATGAGTATCAGGCACCCGCTGGTGGTGGCATAATGATATATGCAGCTCTATTGGCTTTGGGTGATGGCCGCGGAGATCCAAGAAAAGATGGAGTATTCACTTTTGAATATCAACATCCGCATGGTTCCATTCCAGCTACAAGGATAAACGTTCCCCCAACTCCTCCGGATGATCCGGGTGGTTGGAGATTATTCGATTGGATAGACCTGCACAGATTCCGCTTCCCCCAAAATGCAGGAAGTCCCTGGCCGCCCGCGCGTGATTTCCCCTGGTACAATCCGCTATGGCCGGAGCGCTCACCTTACTTAGAACGCGGAACAATAAACGTGTGGGGCGGTGTGAACCAGAGAAGACGCGGTTTTGTTCATAGAAGCTTCTATGATACTGAATGGCCTTCAAATGGTATTTGGAACCCGCCAATGGACTTCTGTGGTGCAACCAGTGCTCCGAATCCCGTAAACGTTCAGCTTTATCAGAACCCGAATGTGAATGTTACCCTTGTAACTCGGCATTGGCCGGGGGCGTCGGGAACCGGAACAGGATATAAAAAGAATTATAACTACGATAGAAGAATGTATAAACATAAGCCGCCAGATTGGCCTGTATTCAAAAAGCAGGGTGAGAAAATGCCGATGGAGCAAGGTAACTGGTTGCTAAAGAGACCCCCACGGTCCTTAGTGTAGAATATAGCAAGTGACATAAAGAGGAAGAATGAAGAAGAAAAACGTTCGATTCAAAGAGACTGTTGGTATCGACATCGGTTCCCACAGCGTAAAAATCGTTCATCTTAAGAAGCTGCACGAAGGCTTTAAGCTCTTGAATTACGAGATTCGCCCCACAGTGCCTACCGGCATTGAATACATCCCCAGCGATCTTCGTCCCGAGCGCTATGCCCCAGTGATTATCGAAATGCTGAAAACGCTTAGAATAAACCCTAAGAATATCAAGCATTTGGTTAGTTCCATCGGTGGAGATAACACCAGCATCAAGCAGATTAAAACCATCTTTCTGCCCGATGAAGAGCTGGAATCCGCCCTTTTCTTCGAAGCAAAAAAGCACATCCCGATAAGCGGTACCGATATGGTGCTGGACTATCAGGTGCTAAGTGTGGAAGAAAAGACCAACAACATGAACATCTTGTTGGCCGCTACATCAAAGGATGTGCTGAACGAGCATACAAACATCCTTGTTAGTGCCGGAATTAATCCTAATCTGGTAGATATAGACTCTCTGGCAGTGGCAAACAGCTTTGCGTTGAATGCTTTTGCCGAAGAAGGGGTTTATGTGCTGCTAAATCTTGGGGCACATCGAAGCAATATGGTTATTTGGGGTCCCGACTCTAAGCTCTTTGCCCGTGATATTCCCTATGGCGGATATAACTTCACGCGTGACATCATGCGCAAACGCCAGTTAGAATGGGAAGATGCTGAGAAGCATAAGCTTGAATACGGGTTATTAGACAATCCCAATGTGGCAAACGTGCAGACCATCTCCATGCTCGATATATCNNACCGAGGATTCGATAGTGGAAGAAGTTCGCCGCTCATTACGTTTCTACGTGAAGGAAGCCGGTAATAGCGATTTTAGAAAGCTGTATATAATGGGTGGAACTGCAAAGCTGAAAGGCTTGCAAGAATACATCCAGGAAAAAGTAGCTTTACCCACCGAGACCTTCATGCCTTTCATAAATGTGGAAATGCCTGAAAAGTTCCAAGATAAAAAAGACCCTCAACTTGCCTTGGCCATTGGCCTCGCAATGAGAATGGAATAGGAGAAGGCGAATGACAAACGCGTTTTATTTCAAAATTAATCTGAACAAGTTCGGCGAAATGCGCCTTCAAGCAGAGCGCGAGAAGAAAACATTCCTTACAGCAGTAATCTGTTTTGCAGTTGGTTTCGTGATTATTCTTGCTGCCTGGTTCTATATAGACAACAAAGCTCAAGAACGTGTAAACAGCCGAAGGGAGTTCTTAAGCGAAACCCAGAAGCAATTGGAAAGCTTTCAAACCAGTGCGGATTATCTATCCAGTGACGATCTTGATCGTTTAGCCGAGACCTTTACCAATCGTATATTCTGGGCAAAGAAGATGATCGCGCTGGGCAATGAGATAGATGATAAGCTTGCTGTGCGCAAGTTTTCATTTGCCAATGGCGTGCTTACACTAAATGGTATTACAGAAGTGGATGTAAACGTTAAAGAACTAGACCTAATTCAGTCTTTTATAAACAGGCTGAAAGAGAATCCGGAGATAAATAACGACTTTCCACGTATTAAATCAGGACAGATTACCAGACAGATTGTGAAAGACACTGCAATTCTAGAATTCGTGATTGAGTGTTATAGCAAAGAGGCCAGCACAGGAAGGAGACAGCAACAATGAGAGAAAGGTACATAATATTCTTGGTGCTTATGCTGTTGTTAGCAGTGGGCTTCTTCATGCTAACCAGCAACAGCGTTAAGCAAAACCAAGCCAAGATTAGAGACTACGATAGAAAGATTAAGGTAGCACAAGA
>DIMZ01000154.1:0-886 GCA_002425825.1 Cloacimonetes bacterium UBA5553
GGGCTATCAACTTTCCCACCTTACTGTTCCAATAATACACCAGCCCATCACATTCACCCTTGAACACCATACGGTCTTTATATGCCACTATCATAGCAACTCCTTTTGCTCCTAACGCTTAACGTCTAATGTCTAACGTTTAACGCTTAACGCTCTGTTCTTTCCCCAGTCTGGAAATTACTATTTCCAAAACCAGCTTTACCACCATTTCGAAAAAAGCCTGTTCATCCTCTTCTTTCATCAAAGGGATGTTCACCAGCTTGTTGATGCGTGTTGCCAGCTCTTTTGCCAGCGTGTTAATGAAGTCTTTATTCATAAATATGCCCTCCTATTATACACGTGCTACGCGGATTTGAGGAGTGAAGAAGTAATGTAGTAATGAAGTGATGATGTGGACAAGTTAGCAGTATGTCTAAGGCTTGCTAACTCACTCTGCCACTAACCATTAACTATTAACCATTAACCAATAAAGTGCTTGACACATTCTCCCCCTAACATATTATGACCATAATTACTTACATAATATAGGAGATACAATATGGATACCGATAATTGCGCCAGAAAACTGATAAACCAATATCCCGATTGGGAAGGTGCCAAAGTGTTAGAATTGCTTGTAAACCATCCCAATACCGATATTTACGCCACTACCGCCGAGCNNCCGAGATTTGCCTATCGAAACAGCTACCTCCTATGGAAGCAGGCAATGCGCGCTATCATCTCGCTCCTATAAAAATGACCGATGAACAAACCCTGAAAGCTGTGAAACAACGCCTGAACCAGCTAATAAGCATCCTCGCCGAACAAATCACCCCACTTTCTCCCTCAACCTCTCAACTTACTACCGCCGTCATTCCAGCGAAGGCTGGAATCCAGTTCTTTTCGT
>DIMZ01000154.1:900-2499 GCA_002425825.1 Cloacimonetes bacterium UBA5553
CCTCCCTACTGGCACCATTAAATGCTTTAACGATGACGACACCAAAGCCTATCGTCGCCAAGCTGCTGCCATTCGCCGTCTCTTACACCAAGCCACCAAAGATGGTCACCACGAAGCGGTTGCCTACATAAAACAACACCTTAGCCAGGGTAAGATTATGCGCTGGGAGGCTTAGGTGTTTGACTTTAAAAGTGTCGCCTCCACCCTCTTCGCCTTTCTTTTTGCTACACCGCGACACTTTTTGAGTTAAACAAAAGGAACACCACAGCGAAACCCATGAACTGCTATGCATATTGCTTTGGTTTAACTCTCAACTGAAGCCGTTCGAAATATAGACATTTGCCAACCACACCAATGGCATCAGTTGAAAGCCAAACCAGAACCCTCTTCGCCTTTCTTTCTGCCACACCGCGACACTTTTTGAGTTAAACAAAAGAATAGCTTCGTGTTACGTTTAACGCTTAACTTCTAACCACAAACGTAATCCCGTCTGGGATGGCAGGTATCAGCGAACCCAATCCCATCAGGGATGGCAGGTATTAGCGACGGATTTCAATCCGGCGTATTAGAGAGGTTACCCCAAAAACCAAGCCCTGTAGGGGCGACAGGTGATTATGCCATCAAAACTAACATCGCCCCAAATAAACCAACCCCACCTGCCGTCCCGATGGAACTAACGGATTGTTTATGCATCCCAATCAGCCGGGTTCAAACCCGTCGCTAAAACCATTCGTCCCGATGGGACTGATAGATTGTTTATGGATCTCCCTCAGACTTACTCTTAGGCTTCTCATTTATATAGCCTTCTCCCTTCACAATCTCATTGACAAGTATTCCGCCCATCCAATTTATCGTTTCGAGATAAATCGAACTTGAGGGGATAAAGGTGAGTAAAGATAAGCAACCTGATGTAATTGCGAACGAAGTGCTACATAACAATAAAGAGAATAGTTATTATCAAGAGGGTCTTAAATTGGTTGCGCAGAGTTCAGAGCGCTTAGGTAAAAGGAGCCAGTACGAGAAAGAAGCAATGGAAGGTAGCATTGAGGCTCAATACAAAGCAGCGGTTCTGTATCATAAAGGCGTAAACGATGGTTTTGGGCAAAAGGGGTTATACATAAACATTTCCAGAGCCATTGAGTTCTATAACATGACAATTAAGAATGCCTTAGAAACACATAATCATGGAGCTTATAGTGCAGCTTGTTACGGTTTGAGTCGCTGCTATCATGAGGGTGTGGGGATACTGGTGAATTCAGATGAGGCATTTAGGTGGATCAAAAAAGCTGCTTTTCATGGCAACGAAGCTACCTACTTTAGTGATCTCTCCACTTTTTATCATGACGGAACAGGAGTGGATAGAAACCTCGAAGAAGCATACATCTGGGATTTGTTGTATAAAGCTAATACAAACAAACTGCATAATCACAAGCCTATAGAGGGCTTATCGCCTGAGCAGCGATCTGCGTGCGAACAAGAAGCCAGACGCAGAGAGACCATAAAATTCAAGAGGGCATTAACCGATGATGATGTGGCTGATTTTAAAAAAATAGATGTGCCTATCAAGAAAGATGACACTACTAAAGTCTCCATTCCAAA
>DIMZ01000154.1:2504-6065 GCA_002425825.1 Cloacimonetes bacterium UBA5553
CCAAAATAGATGCAAATATTGATATATCGCTGCGTAGCCCAGAAGAGAAAGCAAGCAGAAAGGAAAGTACAGAATACTCCACTGTCGTTGAATATAAACACTTAGCGAAGGTAAATAATGATTTTGACCCTGGTAAAATCAAGTTTACTCTATCACTTCCCAGGCCTTTTGATAGAAGCGAAAGTGTTGATTTTCATGAGCTTAAGATTACCTATAATTCCCAGAACCTTGACCGCAAGGTGATATCTTTGTTCACTGCGCAACCTGTAAAGTTGAACTTGAAGGCGCGTGTGTTGCTTATCAAGCTTGCTCTTCAATTTGATAACAGAGATAAAGAAAAAAGAAACGCTGCTATTGCCAGGATATTACAAGACCCAAATCTTGGTAGAGATGTGGTTTCTGCCATAAATCGCTTGGCAAGGCACCTTTTTCCTAAATGCTTACCAGCCACCAATTCCATTATCTGCAAGAATACCGGAGTGCTAAAGATTGAATTACATATAGATAAATGGATGATACAAAACGCTAGAGATTTCGAGGAAGTTGCGAGAGTAAAATAAGGCTGCCCTAATTGGCGCATAATTGGCGAGGATGCTTTTTGCGCCCTCGCCAATTGCTTTATATGGCAGTTAGTTATCTTCGCCAATATGGAGCATACTAGTCAGTTATGGATTGGCTTTTGACATTGGGCATTATGGGGTATAAATAGTTCGGCATTAAAATCAAGGAGATAAAAAATGATCCCTACATTTAATGCCAATAGCACATCGTCAGTAGTGCAACAAACCCGCGTTGCAGAGCAGCCAAAAGACTATTTATTCAAGCCCATTAGTGATGCAACTCCACAGAGGGCACATCCCGAAATAATGCGCTTCCCTATCACAGTGGGGCGTAGCGTGAGAAACCCCGAAAACATCACCTTCCGAGACATTGCCTATGTGATGGATGGCATCAAAAACGGCAACTATGAAGGCTACAACCTGAAACAAGCCATCACCCACCTGCGCCAAATGACGGANNGTGCCAAAACCTCTCTTCCCTGGTTCTGCGGTTCGCTAATGCACCACAAGCGTAGTAACATCAATGTGGAAAAAGCCCAGTTCCAGATTTTCGACCTCGACCATGTCCCAAATCCCGAAGCCATTAAACAGCTTGCCATTAGCAAGTTACCCTTCATTCGCTATGCTTTTATAAGCGCGGTGGATGGGGTTAAGCTAATCGCCCAATTTTCTTCCCCTATCACCTCGGAAGTCATCTACAAAAAGATTTACAAGCACCTTGCACTTCAGATTGAGTGGGCTCTTAAGCACATTTGCGACCTTACTTCAGACTGGGCAAGAGCTTGTTTTATGAGCTACGACCCCGCTCTGTTAATAAACTCCCGTTGCGTTCCGCTAAACCCCGTTGAAACTTGCAAACAGGCGGATAGCATAAAGGAAATTGTCCCTCCCAGTCTTGGCGAGAACAGAGCTATGCCCCAAAGCTCCCGACCTCTCGACACCTCGCCATCTCGACCTGGCACGCCTACTGACTATAATGCCCCTACGGATGATTACTCCAAAGCAGAGCAGGTGGTAGCCATATTATGCACCATCCCAATAGTTTACAAAGATTGGATAAAGATAGGACAAGCCATATACGCTGGCTTCGGTGAACGCGGCAAAGCATTGTGGGATATGTTTGTAAGCAATCCATATTATAAGGACAGCCAAAGAACCTTAGACATCCATTGGCACAGTTTCCGCAGCGTTCATTCCATAAAGCTGGCTTCGCTTTTCTATGTGGCAGAGCAGTATGGGGTAAAAATATGAATAACATGCATAGTAACGATACAGTGGGGCGGATAACTTCCGCCCCCCTCCCAAGCGTAACCGCAGACGCCTCGTCTGTAATTACTGCGCTTACATTGGGCGGATCGGAATCCGACCCTGCGGTCATTAGCGATAGCTTTGATTCCACTGCCAGCGCAATTTTTATTGCCAATTATGGCGACAACCACCGCTACATCCGCGATGAGGAGCGATGGATATATTGGGACGGTGCGCATTGGAACGCAGACATCAAAGCGCAAGAGCTGCTTAACGCATTGGAAGATATGCGCACCAGGCTGAAAGCCAATCCCGCCAGTTACCATCTGGAAAAGATTGCCAAAAACCTTGCCAATCAGCGATCTTTAAGCCAGATACGCAAGCACCTTGAAATCCGGAACGAGCTTAGCCTGCTTGGGCGTGATATAGACGCACACGAGCACCTATGCGCTTTTGAAAATGAAGTTTACAACACCGATACGAATCAGCTTATCTGCGATCCCAATCTCATCCGTCCGCTATACTTAACGCGCCGTTTTCCAGTGGCTTACGACGCAAACGCAAGCTGTGAAAAGTGGGAAGCATTCCTCAGCCAGATTTTCTGTGGCGACGAAGCTCTTGTACGCTATGTGCAAAAGGCTGTGGGGCTATCGCTTAGCGGAAAGGTATTGGAAGAAAAGCTGTTCTTCGCTTATGGCAGCGGAGCCAATGGTAAAACCACCTTTTTTGAGGTGCTAAACCGCATCTTTGGCAGCTTCCACCGAGAGATAGACCCCACCATATTGCTAAAAACCAAGGTTTCAGACCAGCGTTTGCTATTGGAAAACATGGCGAGCCTGAAAGCCATCCGCTTTGCCACGTCCAATGAAATACCTGAACGAGCCACCTATAACGATATGGCGGTAAAGCAGTTATGCAGCCGTGATATGATTAGCGGAAAGGTGGTATATCAAAGCGTGTGCGCCTTCAAACCCACCCACAAGCTGTGGATTAGGAGCAACCACAAGCCACTATTTAACGTCCGTGACGCAGGCATGCTCCGGCGGATATGCCTGGTGCCATTCGCCTACAAAGTGCCTACAGATGCCATGATAGAGCGATATGAGGACATTCTGCTAAGAGAACAGAAAGGCATTCTGAAATGGATAGTGGAGGGCTGGAAACTATACCAGAAAGAAGGCATGAAAGAGCTTCCCTCCGCCATGCAAAACGCTCTGAACGAATATGCCCACGAATGCGATGCGCTGAAGCAATTCATCGAGGAACGCTGCGTAACTGATAGCGGTGACATTAGAATTGACAATGCTATGAAACTAAAAGACTTCACCACCGCTTACAACGCCTGGTGCAAGGATAATAACTTCCGAAGCAGTAATGCCAGAGCTTTGGCTGGAGAACTGAGAGCAGAGGGATATGAGGTGACAAGGGGTGCGCATAATCAAATGATTATCAGAAACATAGGTAATATTGTCAGCTAACTGTGGATTAAGTGAGGGTTACTAAGGTTACCGAGTTTCTATATAGTTATGCTTCACAATGTATATATAGGTATAACTATAAGGAATTTGGGTAACCTCGGTAACCCATCTGCTTATTAATTCGTAGCATTGGAATGCTACGATAGTGCGCCTGTGAGCGTTGTATATCAGACAGGTGAAAGTCCTGTCCAGAGTTACGTCAAGCTCTGTAGCTGAAGGTAACTGCGTCATCGTGAGGTGGGGTGGAGAGCACCCGGAAGCGAATGACCAGTCCG
>DIMZ01000023.1:0-769 GCA_002425825.1 Cloacimonetes bacterium UBA5553
TGATCGGGAATCCAGCCCTTTTTAAGTCCACGAATTACACAAATTTACACGAATTTCATTTACCCCAGCACTCAAAAAACCTACAACAAACAGGCAACAGCCTTATAGATATCATCCTGCCAGCTACTAAATCCACCCTTTAGCCCAATGCAAACAAGGCTGCCCGATACTGCGTTACCTTCAATAGCATACTTTCCATGCTGGCAATAGTGATTAGAGCTTGGATACACAAGCGCATTCTGTGAAGAGCAGAACAACTGCGAATAGGCAAAAAGCTGCTGCAAATCGGAGGATGATGGCCCTTTTCCAGATACATCTTTCCATTTGGTATCCAACACAATTCTCTTGTCTTTGCTCTCAATAATCATATCCGGCCGCAGGGTTTACAAATGTCAAGTACGATCTTCTTACAGTTGATACGGTAACAGCCAGGATATTTGACTGGTGGAGCATCCATATCTCAACTCCCTCATGATTCCTGATCAGAGATACTATTTTCTAATTCTGAGCGCATTTGACGTAACATATCCTCAACTAACTTGCCATTCTCTTCGTTTTTTGAGTCAATTATACCCCATTGATCTCTGTCGCCAGAAGATGAAGTTACATTCCGGTAAGCTGATAGTATCTCAATAGCATTAGTACGTAACTTTTCAAATACTGCTTCAATGTCCTCTGATAAGAATATCCGTTTCTCCAGAAAGCAGTTGTTTGTCACTCCTATGATGCGTTGAAAGTGACGGGGTAATAAGGTAAAGATATCAAGTGG
>DIMZ01000023.1:816-2910 GCA_002425825.1 Cloacimonetes bacterium UBA5553
GCTTACAGTCCCCTGTTGTTTCTTCTCTATTAGATCTCGTTTATCCGGTTTTGAGAATCCAAAAGCGTCTATGTAATCGCTGAATTCTTCCTGGGTTAGTATATCAAACTTGGGGTAAGATTGCATTGGAGCCCAATTTGATAACTCACCATGTAGCTTTATGATACTGAAGTACAGGGCGGGATAGACTTCGTATTTCTTATCGAAGTATTTATTAAACCCGGTTATGGTTTTTCCGTATTCCGCGAGTTGTTTATCTTTCTCTGTCTCCAAATCAGTTTTGTATTTGATGAGCTTCTTGTCGAAGGCATATGCAATGACTTTGGGAGCCCAGAGCTTCCAAAAAGCTATAATAATCAAGATTAGAATATCAGGTCCAAAGTAGAACAGAAATGTAAGTGGTGACATCAGGTCACCTCCAATTCATTCAGTTCTTTAATGCTCATCCCATGATAATCTTGCGCGGAGAGTGCAAAGGATGCCAAGACTGAATCTAATTGTGAAATCGAACTATATGTTTCATCAATACTACACTTGGGGTTCTCTGGTATTATTGGGCTGGATATCTCCATAATTCTAACTCCTTTATCTTAGGATCTCAATCCCTAACTATGATTGTTGCTAAGAAGATAATACTCCAGCAATCTCGGATACTTCATGTTGTAGTGTGGGTTTCTGAAGTATTTGCAACTTCTGAGTCTTACCTTTGCATGGGTAGTAGCATCATCCCTTTTTGGCTTGTATTTAAGATCATAGAACATGATGCCGGCTAGTTTTTTGAGAGATGGGATAGCACGCGATATCTCATCATAATCATTCTTACTCAAGTTCAGTTGCTCGGGAGGATATGTGCATAAATTTCCAAACAGCCAATCTGTAATATTTTTAAAATCTGTTGTGCTTGTTCTTAGGTGGTTAGAACCCATGACTCCTATAATAAGTGGGTATTTCTCCGCAATAGAATCCATTTTGGTTGCCTTTTCGACTATACTTAGCATATATCGGTGGGAAACGCTGCCCCTGAATCTATTGTTACCACCTTTACCATTGAACACAATTCTTAACCCGTCTATGCAGATATCCTTCTCAGAATCTTGCAATACGCCATGAGCATGTTCAATTCTTTCAATCAAGTTGTCGCAGTATAGGTTCAGTATTTTACAACCCGGACAAACCTTCGAAAACTTCCACGCTACTTCGTTGTGGCTCTCTGGGAATTGCGTACTGGTGATCTCGACTTCACCGAAATGCTGGTGTAGACGGGTAACAATCGCATCAATAATTAGCGAGTGCTCACTCTTATGCTTAGTTACAAGCTCGAGAGCAAATCTCTCTTCTTTATCGATAACAGTCCAATCAGGCCTTGCATTTGAATGGGAGTATTTTGCCTCATACGAGACTTGGTATCCATGCTTGTTGGCAAATCCATGAAGGTCTTTTCCCACAATCAGTTCATTGTAGGTTTCAGTATGTTGTCTCAATGCTACTTTTTTTGAGTCATCAAATCTACTAATCACGGCTTCTAATTTGTCCTTGGGGATANNAATTCTTCTAAATCACTGCTAGCCATAAACAATCCTCTATTGTATCTGCTCCGCTAAACATGTATCTTGTTCAGTTTCAGTAGTCTGGCTTGGATAGCCCAGTTTGTTCTGCCATGCTTTAGGGCTATGGAGGCTACGTCCATTCCTGCGTCAAATTCTTCCACCAGTGCTGCCACTTCCTCTGCCGACCAGGGTTTGCCCGATTGCCCGGGAAGGTTCTCAAATCTTGCATTGCGTGATTCTGTCTTCTTTAGTTGCTCCAGAGCGGTGAACAAAGCCCGCACCGTCTCCGGATTCTGAAAAATGCTGTCTGGTTCCATCACTTCACCGGTATAGGGATTTACCCCATCTGCCAAGTGCTGGACTATCTCGATAGCTCTCTTTAGTTCCATAGATACCTCATCGTTCTTGTGTGTGTTATAAAACATTACAAAATGTCATTATCTGTTTTTGCATAAGCTTCCGTTGCTATGTAATGTAGCCTTGTGGAGTTTTTTTGTGTGTTGTTCAATTGTCAAGAAAAACCGTTGGGGTCACCAGCGTGGAAAAG
>DIMZ01000059.1 GCA_002425825.1 Cloacimonetes bacterium UBA5553
TCAACACTTTTTTTGAAAAAGTGAAAGAATTATAGCAACCGTGTGGATGAAATCTTATCAACTTCCTGTTATCGTGGAGTTTCGAAGCTTCAGATAAAGCCCCTATCCGTACAGATTGCGGGTCTAAACCTACGCATATATGAATGGCAACCAAAGCCATCCTTGAAATCATCGCAGTATCATTACGGATTCATTACAGGTAAAATCTGCAATGAACCTGCAATGATAGTGTAATGCCTGCAAGGTAGAGGCAGACAAACGAGCCGTAAAAGCAAGGTATTTAGCGAGGCGATTATCAAAAAGCTGCCAGCAAATGCTTGACACGGGCTGTAGCTGAAAGAAAGTGGCACTAATTTAACGCTTAGCATTAGGAGCTTTTGTGAAGATAGTTCATATTGTTGGAGCCAGACCTCAGTTTGTGAAGCTTGGCCCCCTTTCCCGAGTAATACGTAGAGACCATCAAGAAATTATTATCCATAGTGGACAGCATTACGATATTCAGATGAACGAAGTATTTTTTAGGGATATGGAAATCCCCGATCCGGATTACAACCTGAACATCGGTTCTGGCAGCCAGGGAATCCAAACTGCCGAGATATTGGCGAGCATAGAGCCCATTCTGATAAAAGAAAGACCCGATGTAGTAATAGTGTATGGCGACACCAATACAACCCTAGCAGGTGCGTTAGCCGCAGCTAAACTGGGCATAAAAATAGTCCACGTAGAGGCTTGCTTACGCAGCTATAACCGCAGTATGCCCGAGGAGATTAATCGCATAGTAGCCGATCACGTTTCTGATGTGCTATTGGCTCCCACCAAAATGGCGGTTTGCAATGCAACCAAAGAAGGTTTGTCCGAAAAATGCCATCTGGTTGGCGACATAATGGTTGACAGCCTGCTTTTCGGCATAAATAAAGCGCAGGGATTATCCCGAGTGCTTCAAGAGCAAGAGCTCGTTGATACCGATTTTGCTGTATTAACCCTGCATCGCCCTTACAATGTGGACGATCCAGCCAATCTGAAGCATATCCTACATGGCTTGAATGAACTAGGTAAACTCATTATTTTCCCGGTGCACCCCAGAACCCGCAAAGTAATAAGCATTATTCACGGTTCTGATTTCCAGAATATACGCTACATTGAACCGCTTGCCTACCTGGATTTCCTAATGCTGATGCAAAGCTCACAAATGATTTTAAGCGATTCTGGTGGCATCCAGAAAGAAGCATATATACTTAAAAAGCCCTGCGTTACCCTTAGATATGAAACAGAATGGGTCGAAACCGTGGAGAGTGGCTGGAACTTATTACTGCCGGTAAACGATAGTGCTTTCCCCATGGCGATAAATAGCTTCAGCCCGCCTTTAGAGCACCCTGAAATATTCGGGAAAGACGTTGCTGAACTAATGGCTAAGGTGATATTAAGCTAAGTTAATCGGTGTCTAGATACTCGTCTTCCCGATGGTACTTCCACTTCAGTAGCAATCTGTCCAGCAGCATAACAATGGCAAACAACAGCATACTGAGGGCAATAATTACCAGTATAACTGCAAAAACATGGGCAGTTTGATAAGCTTTTGTGGCTCTGGTCATGTATATCCCAAGTCCTGAGCTACCACCCAGCCATTCGCCTATCACAGCAGCCATAATGCTGTAGGTAGCGGCAAGCTTTAGTCCTGTAAAGAAATTTGGCAAGGCAGAGGGTAGCTTTAGCATCATAAATATCTTGTATGGGCTTGCCCCCATCGAAGTTAGTAGTCTAATGTGCTCCACCGACACGCTTCGAAATCCATCGTAAAGCCCAAGGGTTATCGGGAAGAAACACATCAATACCACTGCAAATATCTTGGCGCTGATGCCATAGCCAAACCATATTATGAGTAATGGAGCCACGGCAATAATGGGAACGGTTTGGGAGATAACGAGGTAAGGATAAAGGATTTGCTTTATTATCCTGGATGCATTCATGGCAATGGCAGTCAAACTGCCTAAGATAACGCTTAGCATTAGTCCGCTAATCGCAGCTAACAAAGTAGGCTTCAGGTGATGCCAGATTAGCTGTGGTTGCTGGGTGAACACATTTAGCACAGCCAGGGGAGAGGGCACAATCCAAAAAGCAATGGTGCCTCGAACACTTACCAAATCCCACAGAAAGATTAGGGTAACAAAGAAGGCAAGGGGCAGCAATACATTTTTATGCTTCATGATCTCCCAGTATTCTTATCTCGGTCTCCAAGCTTACTCCGAAACGCGTTTTAACAGTCTGCTGAACGTGGCGGATTACCTGCAAAACCTCAGCGGCAGTAGCCGAACCAAGGTTTACTATAAAGCCGCAATGCTTGTCCGACACTGCTGCATCGCCAATGCGAAAGCCGCGTAAGCCACAATCATCCACCAGCTTTCCAGTAAAGTGACCCTCAGGACGCTTGAATACACTTCCTGCGCTGGGCATATCCATTGGCTGCTTTTCCCATCGTTGCTCTTTTAGCTCGTCCATACTTGCCAATATCTCTTCCGGTTCTTTTGGCACAAGATGAAACACCGATGATAGATGAATCAGTTTGCCCTGCTGAAACACACTCTTACGGTAGCCAAAGTGATGGTCTGCAGCTTTTAGATGGAGTACCGGATTGCCTGATGTCAGGCTATCGATGGTCGGGACTAAGCACTTGCTGCAGTAAAGCACATCCTTTATCTCGCCTCCGTAAGCTCCTGCATTCATATACACTGCTCCACCAACACTACCCGGGATGCCATGGGCAAATTCCAATCCGCTCAAACCCATTTGCTGCGCATATTCACTAAGCTCGCTTAGCGATACGCCACAGAAAGCACTAATGTAATCTTTATCCCTAGTTAACTTCTGCATGTTCTGCGTGCTGATAACTACAGACCGTAGCCCATTATCGGGGATAAGTAGATTACTGCCTTTGCCAAGAATGAAGTAAGGGATGTTTTCGGATATACAGAACTGCAGGATAGCAATTATGTTAGCGTTAGAAACCGGAGTGCAAAATACATCGGCGGGACCACCTATTTTGAAGCTGCAATAATCCTTTAAGGGTACATCAAACTTGATTATTCCTGCTTCCAGCAAATCGGGAAGAGCAGCTTGTAATGCACGTTTGTAGTCCATTTATGATAACCTCTTAAATCTTGTTGAAGAAGCGCCCAATCTCCGAAACCAATTGCTGTTCGCTTTGCAGTTCCACACAACGGCTGGGAAGTATCTGCTTAAAATACTCGCCATAGCGTTTGTTTGTAACCCGGGAATCCATAATCAGCACCACTCCCCTATCGCTTTTACTTCGGATTAGCCTGCCGAAGCCCTGACGTAAGCGCAACAACGCATTGGGCAGCATGAAGTGCATAAATGAATCCTTATCCTCGCGTTCCAGCTTGTCAATAAGGGCTTCCACCAGCGGCTCGGAGGGAACTTGGAAGGGTATCTTGTATAGAATTAACAGAGATAAAGACTCTCCTTGTATGTCCACTCCTTCCCAAAATGAGGAAGTGCCCAGCAGCACAGCATTCTTGCTTTTTTTAAAGTCCTCTAAGATAGAGCTGCGGCTTCCAGCCTTGCCCTGAGCAAAAAAAGCTCGCTTGGCATGGTATAGCTCGTCACCCACATGCTCATATACTACGTCTAAATCACGATATGAGGTAAACAACGCCATGGTACCTACATCAGCAGTTTGTAACACCTGTTTCATGCATGCAAGTGCCTGGTTCTGAAAAAACTTGTCTTTTGGCTCAGGAAGGAAGCTGCTGATTAGCAGAAGAGACTGCTTGTCGTAATCGAAGGGGGATTCCACTATGCTATGCTTTATCTCTTTGTCTGAAGCCAGCGACAATCCGGACTGCCCCAAAAAATAACGGAACGAACCCCTTAAAGCCAGGGTAGCAGATGTGAAGATAATGCTGGGGATTCGGGAGTAAAGTAGATTGTGCAAGTGTGAAGACACATCCACTGGCGCGTAGCAGAAGCTGGATGACGGTATGTTTCTATCAGGTTTGGGTGAGCTTTCTATCCAGAGAGCATTATCGTCCAAATCAGGATTCAGCAGCGTTAGCAGCAGCTCTTCAGTTTCTGAAAAGCGTTGAATGTAAGCTACAAGGCTTTCTTTCAGCGCATCCAGATTTGCCACCAGCTTGCTGTTCAAGCTGCCCAATACATTGTTCAGGGCAGAGATGTCCTTCATTACATCCTTAAAACTAATAGAAAAAGCGCTCAAATGATGGTAAAGTTCAGAATATGCTGCTGTGTCCTTTATTCTTAGTTTGCCAAAGCTGTCAGCATCTGAACAATGCTTTGCAGCCAGATTGAATATCTTTGCCAGCGGATCACGCATATCACTAATGCTGCCATGAAGCTTTATGCAGAGTGATTCCACGTGCATCTTTTGCGCATCGGTTGCCAGGCTCTTGCGCATCACCTGCTGTATCTGGTGTAAAAAACCACCTGTTTGCTTCTTACCACTATGGGCAAGTTGGTTAAACAGGCTATTGATATCAGCATAGCTAAGGTCAAAGCCCAAATGCTTTGATGCCGAAGCCATCAGGTTATGCGCTTCGTCTATCACCAGATAGCCGTATTCACCCAAGGTGGTATTCTCAAGTCTTGCATCGGCAAGCAGCAGAGAGTGGTTAGCTATCACTATTGTTGCGGTTTCAATGTGCTTACGCAGATTCATCACATAACAGCGCACAAAGTTCGGGCATTTCCTGCCCCCACAAAGAAACCTGTCAGAACAAATCTTGCGCCAAACAATACTAAAGCGTTTCTTATCAAAAGACGAATTCTCTGAGATATCACCCGTATTGCTTATCTGCTTCCAAACATATAGATACAGCAGTGCATGTGCTTCGTAGGGGCTTAGCCCCTTGCTCTGCTCCACTATCATCTCCTCCCAACGCCGTTCGCAGATGTAGTTTTCTCTGCCTTTTACCAATACGGCTTTGAAGGGCAAAGGAAGCATAGAGCTAAGCTGCGGTAAGTCCTTGTAAAATAGCTGTTCCTGGAGGTTCTTGGTATTGGTGGATACTACAACCTTGGCTTTGCTACGTTTAGAGAATTCTATTGCCGGCACAAGATAGGCAAAGCTCTTCCCCACTCCAGTTCCCGCCTCGATAACCAGGTGGGCTTCAGCATTAAATGCATCTGCCACCTGCTCTGCCATGTCCATCTGCCCCGCTCGGAACTCAAAATTGGGAAACTCACGGGCAAACAAACCTTGCTCACAGAAAACCGAAGGGATGTCGGCAATATCCCCCTTGCCTTCGTGCTCTATAACGTTAAACAGCTTGCTTTTTTCGTGCTTCACGCTACTACCGCTAACGGCGGAAGTACGCTGAAACATAATCACGCGCTTTAGATAATCCGCCAGCGAGCCATCAAGCTGTGCCTGCTTGCTTAGCTCCATAATTCTGGCATTAGTAATAAAGCTATTGTGCTCAATAATATGTCCGGTAAGTGCATACAGCAGCTTTCCTGTAGCCGTGGCATCAGCATCTGCCCTATGTGCGTTTTCCAGATTTATGCCAAAATGAGCAACCATGGTGCTAAGCTTATGGTCGGAAGTAGTTGGCAAGTATATCCTGGATATCTCAGATGTATCCCAGCTTGTGTTTTTTAAGGGGAAGCCCCCGCCCTTCACCAGATTGGTATTTATAAAGCCAATATCAAATGCCACATTGTGCCCAACCAGGATGCCATCGCCAATAAAACGACAAAAATCCACCAGTGCTTCCTGAATAGACGGAGCAGCTATAAGGTCTTCGGGAGATATATGAGTTAAATACTGAATGAACTTTGGCAGCTTGCCTTTAGGCTTTACGAACTTATCGAAGCTGTCTATTACTTCATTGCCCCGAAACTTGATGGCAGCAAGCTCAATAATCTCGTCTCTTTCGGAATTCAGCCCCGTAGTTTCTATATCTACGGCAATGTACTCCAGTTCATCCAGCATGTTGCTACTACGCTCCATATTCATTCCCCCAGAAGTAGCGGTATTACTAATTCTGATCTTCCTTGTACAGGTTAAAGCGTTGCAGCTTCTTTATCAACCCCTGACGGGAAAGCCCCAGTTCTCTGGCAGCTTGGGTTTGGTTCCACTGATATTTTTCCATACAGCTTACTATCATCTTCCGCTCCATCTCCTCAATCGCATCCTTCAATGTCTTTTTGGATGAAAGCATGTCTATGGTCTGATTGTGCTCATAAAAACGGAACACTTCTTCGCTAAAGTCGCTTGGTTTTATAAACGTGCCTGCTTCTGCCAGTGTAACAGCCCGCTCAATCTCATTCTCCAACTGACGCACATTACCCGGCCAGTCGTATTGCTCCAAANNATAGCCTCCGTAGATATGCCGGGAACGCTTTTATTCATGCGTTTGTTATACTTATCCAAAAAGTGAATTGCCAATAGCGGCACATCACCGGGTCGGTTCTTTAGGGGCGGAACGTCTATGCGGATTACGTTAAGCCGGTAGTATAGGTCTAAGCGGAATTCCCCCCGCTTCACTTTTTCTAGTAATGACACATTTGTAGCGCACACAACCCGTACATTTACCTTATCAGTTTTGGTAGCACCAACGCGCTTAATCTCACCTTCCTGTAAGAATCTAAGTAGCTTAGACTGGGTCGATTGACTGATATCGGCAATCTCATCCAAAAAGAAGGTTCCCCCATCAGCGATCTCGAATAAGCCCTTCTTGTCATAAGCCGCACCGGTAAAGCTACCTTTCACATGTCCAAACAGCTCACTTTCCAATAGTGTTTCCGGCAAAGCACCGCAGTATTGGGCTACAAAAGCCTTGTTGCGTCTATCGCTGCTGTAATGCAGTGCACGGGCAATTAGCTCCTTACCAGTTCCGCTGGGGCCTTCCAATAGCACGGTAGTAGGCGTGTCTTTCACTTTCTCGATAATCTCGAATATCTTCATCATCTCAGGGCTTTTGCCTATGATGTTTGCATAAAGATTACCGGTATTAAGTTGCTCGCGTATTATAGCATGCGTCTTTTCCAGATTTGCACTGCGGATGTTTTCGATAATCACTATTATCTGGTTACCCAATGCGGACAGCAGGTTTATAATCCGCTCGGAGAAATAGTGCGAGCCACTTTCACAGAATAGTAACACAGCACCCAAAGTGCTTTTCCTAATCGATAAGGGAAGCACCAATATATTATTGAACTTAGGCGCAAAATGGGGCTGCTTATAGTTCTCTGCCTTATTATTGTTATACGCCTCGGTAATCAGGTTTTGAAACTGGTCATAATTCTTGTCTTCATGCGAGAAGTTGTGATATACTTTATACTCCCACGCATCCGGCAAGTTTGGGTTTGCATGCAGGCATAAAAGGCCGCCATCTGCCTCAGATATCTCTACCAGGCTGGTAAGCGACTGCTCAATTAATACATCCAAATCCGATATAGTATTTAGCTTCTGTGTGTTCTCGTAGAACTGATTAAGCAGGTTTTCTTCAAACTTCACCTCTTCCATTTGGCTGGAATACTCTCTGGATATCTTTTGCAGCAAGATGTCATTCTGCTCCAGCAGCTTTATACTGCCATACTGCTGAATTATCTTCTTGTTGTTCTTTAGTATCTGCAGTGCCTGTTCCCAATCTTCCAAATCCAGCAACACGCCCGCCAGTTCATAATTCGCCAGCGAAAGCTCATAATTACTGCCCACTTCCACAAACAGCTTTATTGCATCTTCCAGGTGTTGCTTTGCCGCATCATAATTCTTTCGCTCCAACAATGCCCGCAGATAATGTGCTCTGCCTTCTTCAAATGGCAGGTTTTGCTCTTTAGCAAGCTTTATAGCTTCGGAGATATAATAGTCCGCACTCTCCAGATTTCTGGTTAATATAAAGTAGTAAGCCTGCTTCTGACAGCCCTCAATTATCTTATCCCGCGCCGCCAAAGACTTAAAGAAATCAAAGCTTTCCACCAAGTATCGGTATGCCTCTTTATACTTATGCAGCTTAGTTAGCACACTGCCCAGATTGCCGTAGAGTTCGGCTTTTATGTAGTCGTCGGATACCGATGGCAATAGCTCCAGACCCTTGAACAGCAGGTCGTATGCCAGGTTCAGTTCGTTCTGCTTTTCGTACACTTCACCCAGATTATTAAAGCTGCGCAGCAAGCCTTCATTAAAGTTGCTCTCTTGCGATTTCTTAATTGCCTGCTCGTAATATGAGATAGACGCAGTCCAATCACCTTTCTTAAAATACAGCGCACCCAGGTTATTCAACGAAGCTATTATATTCCTGTAAAACGAGAATTCTATCGCGGTTTCCAGCGACTTCTTCAGCGCATCTTCCGAGCGGGCAAAGTCGCCATGANNTTATATGGTTCGCTAAGCAGCTTCTGGATCTTTAATGCTTCTTCTAGATAGTATAATGACTTCTCCGGATCACCCTTGTCGTCCATCAGGCCACCAAGATTGTTATAACACACCGATATCCCGTTCAGATTATACTGCTGCTTCTCTATCGCCAGGCTCTTTAAGAATTGAGTTTCGCTTTTCTCCCAGTCCCCCTGGAACATATACAGAACACCCATGTTGTTATAAACAGCGGCTAAGCCACGCTTGTCACCGGAAATTGTGTAAAGCATCTCTGCTTCGTGGAACGATTCATCTGCCTGATCCCATTCGTTTATATAATAGTGAATCTTGCCCTTTATCTTTCTCGCTTCTGCCTGAATGCTGTGCCTAAGCTTCTGATCTTCTATGCTTGCCTGAGAATGCTGCACAGTTTCCAGTGCATTAAAAGCATCATTAAATGCCTCAGTTTCGGTTAACACTTCTGCCTTTAACAGCAGTATCTTAGCCTTCCAAAATGGGTCTATGGTAGTGGGCGAATACTTCTTTATTATCTCCAGGGCAAAAGCGGAGGAATTAACCGCATAGAGGTTGCTTGCCAGATGATAAACAATCTGTTCTGCGGGTAAATTACTCTCTGTGCAGAGGTGCAAAGCCTCACGGAAATGATCAACAGCCACTTCCTTTTGGTTCAGGTCACTATATGCCATAGCAATCTTCTGCGAGCATTCCAGCTTAACAGCGGCATTCTTGCTGTGCCCCAGAATATATTCCAAAAGGCTTAGCGCGCCATAGGCATCGTTTATCAGTTCCAGCTCGCTCAGCTCAGACTGAAACAATGTAATATTAAAACGTTTAGACATCATCATCAGGCGGGTTAGCACCTGAGGAAACTTGCCGGTTTGCTCCAGATAGCTCATCAGTTCTGTATGCAACCTGGCAGAGAATTGCCCAGGATTATCCTTTAGCCATCCGCCAAATGCCGCCTTCTTTTGAATGCAACAACGCACGTCTGGGCAAGATATCAGGCCCAAGTCGGCTAATATCTTTCTATCTGCCTTCAGGCTTTTGGGTTTGCCCAATGCCTCTTGCACATCATCGGGATCCACACCATCCAACACATACATGGCTATTAGCAGCTCTTTTTGTGAGGCGGTTAAGGAAGCTAAAGAC
>DIMZ01000187.1 GCA_002425825.1 Cloacimonetes bacterium UBA5553
AATCGTAAGCAGGTAGAACGCATCCTCCGTGCTGCCGATATATATGTGCTTCCTTCTGTCTCGGAACCTTTTGGTATCTCACCACTGGAAGCCATGGCATTTGGCATCACGTCTATTATTTCCAAGCAGTCTGGGGTTGCCGAAGTAGTTCATCACGCTTTCAAGATTGACTATTGGGATATTGACCTTTGGGCAGAGACTATTAATCATCTGATTGAGAACCCCGATAAATGTACCAAGATGGGTATTGACGGAATGGAAGAAGTTAACCGCATCCAATGGGATGAGGCTGCAGAGAAGATTAGGCACCTGTATTCATCTGTGTTAGCTGAATTCATACGCAGACCTTTGAATTAGGAGAGAGCATGCTGAATATTGTATTATACTTTCAGGTACACCAACCCTATCGTCTAAATCACTTCAACGTTCTGGATATCGGCAGAGATACCGATTTGTTTGATGATAAGCTGAACGGTTTGGTGATGCGCAAGGTTGCAGAAAAGTGTTATCTTCCTACCAATAAGCTGCTATTAGAACTCATCCAGCAAAACGAAGGCAGGTTTAAGATAGCCTATTCCATAACGGGAACAGCGATAGAACAATTCAAGCTTTATTCCCCTGAAACGCTTGATTCATTCAAACGGCTGGTAGATACCGGCTGTGTAGAAATAATGGGAGAAACATACTTCCACTCCCTTGCTTTCCTGTATGACACCAATGAGTTTTTGGATCAAGTAGCCATGCATAGAGAGCTGATGCAGAAAGAATTTGGATATTACACCACAACCTTTAGAAACACAGAGCTTATCTATCAAGATAGATTGTCTGACCTTATATACGAGGTGGAGGGCTTCAATACCATCGTTACTGAAGGTGTAGATAGAATACTCCAGTGGCGAACACCATTGTATGCCTATAAGAATTACTCAAAAGATATAAACCTGCTGCTAAAATACTATCAACTTGCCGATGATATAGCCTTCAGGTTTTCCAACCGTGATTGGCCTGAGTTTCCATTAACCGTGCAGAAGTTCGTATCCTGGATAGATCATCTAACCCTGGCAGAGCAAGGTGGCAGAAACCAATTCTTGAATCTGTTTATGGACTACGAGACCTTTGGTGAGCATCAGTGGGCTTCCTCCGGTATTTTTGATTTCATGAAGCAGTTCCCACGTGAGGTTCTTGCAAAGCCTCATCTAGGCTTTGCAACCCCTAAAGAAGCCGCAGAACTCGCAAACTACCAGCAGGAATCATTGTCCTTCCCGCAGCCTGTTTCATGGGCTGATGAAGAGCGGGATTTATCTGCCTGGCTGGAAAACGACATGCAGAAGAATGCCATCGAAACACTCTATGAGCTATTCGAAAAGATTAAGCAGAAAGGTGATCCTGAATTGCTACGCATAGCCAGACTGCTTAGCACGTCAGATCATTTCTACTACATGTGCTCAAAATACTTCCAAGATGGTGACGTGCATAAGTATTTTTCGCCCTACGATTCGCCAGATCAGGCATACACTTACTTCATAACGGCTTGCGCCGAACTGGAAGAAAGGATACTGGGGTAAGCAATGATGAAAGGAAAAGTACTAATTCTAGAAGATGATGTAATATTGGCAGAACAGATTGCCAAGGTAATGACACGTTATAGTTATGAAGTATTAGTAACCACCAATAGCGACCAGTTCTTCGATGAACTTCGTGTATTCCAACCTGATGTAATACTGCTTGATGTATTCTTGGTTGGCTCTAGATTAAATGGTATCCAAGTGTTGAAGCACCTAAAAACGAACATGGATTTAAACTACAAGGTTATTGTAATATCCGGGGAAGTAAGCTCCACACAAATAACTGAGATAAGGGAGCTTGGTGCATACCATTTTACTGAAAAGGGTTCGGCATTCAGCACTAATCAATTGCTTTTGCACATAGAAAATGCCATAACGCTTAAACATCAGGAAGAAGAGCACATTGGCTTGCAGATTGAGTATATAAACCTAAAAAAGCAATTCACCCGCAGCTTCCCCTTTATCGGTGAATGCAGTGCCATTAAAAAGGTACGTGAGCAAGTAGCTCGCCTTGCTTCGGTTGATGAAGACTTATTTATCGTGGGGGAAACTGGAACAGGTAAGGAAGTAGCTGCCAATTACTATTACATAAACACTCATAGATTCGGCAAACCATTTCATACAGTAAACTGCAGTGCCTTAACAGAAAGTCTTATCGAGTCTGAGTTATTCGGTCATGTAAAGGGTTCTTTCACCAGTGCTGACAGAACAAAAACAGGCTTCTTCGAGGAGTGTAGCAATGGGCTGCTATTTTTGGATGAGGTAACCAATCTCTCGCCTGTAGCTCAGTCCAAAATACTTCGTGCCATTGAAAACAAAGAGATACAAGTGGTTGGGGGAAACCTGAAGAAAGTGGATACCCGCCTGATATTTGCCACCAATGCCAGTCTTGAGCAATTGGCAGACCAGGCTAAGTTTCGCAAAGACCTGTTCTATCGCATAGAAGGTAACATCGTGGAGCTTCCTCCCTTGCGTGAACGTGATGACGATATTTTGCTACTCATGAGCTATTTCTTTACCAGTTTCTCTTCTCAATACAGCACCATAGACGAGGTTGATTTACCATCTCTAAAAGGTGATTTACTTAGCTATAGCTGGCCTGGCAATATAAGAGAACTGCGCAACTTCTGCAAGTTTATAATGATAAACGAGACCAAGCTGAACAACAATGTAATTATAAAGCACCTCCGCAATAAGTCTTTACACTTGCAGGATTCCGGCAGAGAGGATATAGACAAGTATATAAAAATAGACAATCTAAAAGACAGCGTGGCTGCTTTTGAAAAGGACTATCTGCTTCACCATTTGGCACTTAACTCATGGAGAGTATCTCAAACTGCCAAGGCTATCGGCATAGAGCGTACCACTCTGTATAAAAAGATGAAAGCCTTAGACATTAATCCCATNNGAGGAAGCATAATTGTTTCGTGAAAATTTAGGCCTAAGGATTTTCTCCCTTGTTTTAGCTGTGTTTGTTTGGTTGCAGTCCAATCTGATAACAGAGCATCGCAGTGTTGTATCCCTACCCGTAAACCTGAAATCCGTTCCTAAAAACATCACACTTGAAAAGCTACCCAGCAGCATTCCCTTTCATGTAAAAGGGAAGGGCTTAGACATAATTAAGCTTATGCTATCACGTACTCAAGTAAGCATAGATGCCAGCTCCATAAAGCCAGGTGTAGATATTATCTCACTGTCAGACTACACTATAGACCTGCCCGAGAACATAAATGTAACCTTGCTTGGTCCCGCAGAGCAACAAGAGATAGCTGTTCATGCAGATGTGTTCCATCAGAAAAGGGTTCCAATCAGATTAGGCTTTGCAGACTCTCTAACAAGGCAGAGATTTGCCAATCTAAAGTATCAGATTATTCCCGATAAAGTGATAGTTTTCGGTCCGCGCAACAAGGTTCAGAGTATAGATTCTGCAAGCACGGAACTAATCTCGGCAGAACTTGCCAACGAAACAGAATTTGTGCTAAAGCTTGCCAGTGTTGCCGATGACGTGTCTTTTTCCGAAACTCAAGTACGAGTACGAGTTTCGAACTCGTTCAACACGAGCAAGGTGTTTGATAACCTTAGCATAGCCACAGATGGCAGGTCTGCTTTTCCACCAAAGGCTGCAGTTAAACTATCTGGCGATTCGGAACTGCTTAACCAATTAAACCCCAGTTCCATATCTGTAAAGATTAGTGATATTGCTGACGAAAACGGCTTTTACAAATTGATTGCCGAAGCACCCAATGGCACGGCAATAGAAGCAATTACACCACAAAAGGTCAGAATAAAATAATGGCACTAATCCTCGCTTTTGAGTCGTCTTGCGACGATACATCCGTTGCGCTTGTAAATACTGATTACGATGTAAAGATAAATCTTGTGTCCA
>DIMZ01000196.1 GCA_002425825.1 Cloacimonetes bacterium UBA5553
TGCAAACAGCCGAGCCAACGATATAGCCGATAATGTTGCCAGCTTGCATATCTGCAGATTCAATGCGCTTAATAGAATTGGTTTCAAAGCGGAAGATGAGGTTGTGCCCCTTGTATTTCAGCTTCAGCGTGTAACCTTCCCATTCTGCGCTATCGTGCGGGCTTCGAATCTCCACATAGTCTATCATGCTTTTAGATATGCGTACAAGGGTGTAATCCGGTGCAGATTTGATGCTGCGCACTTTACCTGTAATGGGGGAAAGAAGCAAGTCGCCATCGGGCACAGCAATCTTCTGTTTGCACCTAAAGGTGGCAGCTACCACTCTAAACCAGATAACTGATGTAATTGCTATAACCATCGAGGGATAATGAAACAGCAGCAGCGGTAGTAAGAAACTAACCAAAAAAGAAATTGCCAGCAAGGCCAAAGGCGGCACTTGCCGGCGAATTTGCGCTTTCCTAAGCTCAGTTAAGAGCTGTGAGTCTGTAATAATGGTTTTGGGCATTGCAAAGCTATTTTGTGGTGCGTGTCCAGGTGTCGGTTCTGCCCACGAGTGATACGCCAATAAAGCCACGCAAGGCAAGCGTATTATTGTTGGTCAATTCTGCTTTGGCAGAATAAGTCTTGCCACTTTTGGGGTCGTATATCTTGCCATTTGCATACTTCGTCTTACCTTCTGAAGTTAAGCCAGATAGTATAACCATATCCATCAGTGGGCGTTTTTGCAGCTTTACTTCGGGGTTCTTGTTATCAACTTTGGGCTTGCCGCTGGCATCATTGGGCTCTTTTAGCCAGATTATTTTGCCTGCAAAGCTGCCGTCTTTGGTTTCAAAGATTTCAATCTTGCTGGTTTTCTCGCCGTTGAACCAAACGCCGGTGATGCGGTCACTTTCTTTTTGGGCAAACAGAGCAAGAGGCAATAGCATTAGTATGGCTAAGGTAATCAGAATCGTGCTTTTCATTATTATCTCCTCATTTTAGATAATGCCGCAGCGTTTCAGGATATAATCCACGTTGCGGAGATAGCGATCGTAGGAAAAGATATCCCTGATCTCAGTTTCAGACAATGATGCAGTAATCTCTTCATTGGCAAGCACCAAAGTAAGAAAGTCACTGCCGGTGTCCCAGCTTTTCATGGCCTCGGTTTGCACCAATTGGTATGCTTTTTCGCGGGTTAGTCCGCTATTTGTGAGATGCAGCAGCAAAGCCTGAGAAAACACAAGACCATGGGTCATTTCTATATTCTTTTTCATGTTGCTAGGGTAAACCACCAGGTTTTCGATAAGCTGGCAGCATTTACCTATCATGTAATGCATCAGGATGCAGGAATCAGGCAGGATGATGCGCTCTACGCTGGAATGGGAAATGTCCCGCTCGTGCCACAGAGCGTTGTTTTCAAATCCACTTGCTGCATTGCTCCTTAGCACACGTGCCAAACCGCATAGCTGCTCGCTAACAATTGGATTTCGCTTGTGTGGCATAGCAGATGAGCCTTTTTGACCGGAGCTGAAGTTCTCTTCCGCTTCCCTTACTTCGGTTCTTTGTAAATGCCTTATCTCCAGGGCAATCTTCTCTATGGAAGAGCCTATCAAAGCTAAAACAGCCAAGAAATGGGCATGCCTGTCGCGCTGTATAACTTGCGTGGATACATTGGCAGGTGCGAGTCCCAGATGCTTGCATGCAATTGCTTCGATATCCGGGCTCAGATGGGCAAAATTGCCTACCGCACCGGAGAACTGCCCAATGCTAATCTCTTCGATGGCTTTATTTAACCGCTCTAAATTGCGTTTGCTTTCCTCATACCACAAGGCAAATTTTAGCCCGAAAGAGGTGGGCTCGGCATGAATACCATGCGAACGACCCATACACAAGGTATGGCGATACTGGCGGGCTTTCAGCTTTAGTATCTCAGCCATGCGGCTTAGTTCGCTAAGGATTAGCTCTCCTGCGCTCTTTAGCTGCATCGCTGTGGCTGTGTCCAGCACATCGGAAGATGTCATGCCGTAGTGAATCCAGCGCGAGGAAGGCCCAACATACTCAGCAACATTGGTTAAGAAAGCTATCACATCATGCTTGGTAATTAGCTCCAGTTCGTCTATCCGATTCGCATCAAAATCCGCTTTCTCGCTAATTATTGCCCAGTCTTCATCGGGGATAATACCTTGCTCGTGCATGGCTTTGCAGGCGGCAAGCTCTACTTCCAGCCAGCATTCATACCTGTTCTCAGAAGTCCAGATTCTTTGCATTTCCGGATTTGAGTAACGTTGGATCATGTAATCTTACCTCTTGTTTCTCAGAAAGTCTTTTAGTAATTGTTTAATGTTTGCATCGTACATATTGGAGTTGTCCCAATTATTGCCGGAAGTGGGCTTGGGAAGCGGTATAATCTGCGGTTCCAGGTATTTTATCTCGTCGAAGATTAGCCGTACACTCAAGTTGTCCGGCCCTTTCATTATCAGCTCTGATAGTGAGTTGTTCTTGTAAACCGCTTTCAGTTCTGTCATGCTGTTTGTGTCGATAACGTTATCCAATCTGTAGTCTTTCATGAAGCTAATCTTTATGCCTTCCAGTTCCAGCTTGCGGGTTTCGATAATGCTGTGCCCATATCTGGCAAATAGCGTATCAGCATTGGCAAAAACACCGAAGCTGTTGGCGGGGATCATGTCGCTGGGATTTAGCATTTCTAATATAGGTAACATGGGTGCAGACAAGGACACATAGCTTCCCATATAGAAGCTAAGTAGCGGCTTTGCCCCTGCTCCCATCAATCCGCCATCTATTATGTCCAGCCGTAGCTGCTCTTTGTTCTTGGCGGCAAAGAACATCTTGCGCAGTGTTAGCCCCATATAAGACATCTCTGCAATGCCCTGGCTGTCGAAGCTTTCCCATTTCTTTAGCTCACGCCTAAGCTGCTCATGCTTGTTTACAGGCTTTGGCCCTGCACAGGCACTTAGCAGCATGATGCCGACTAGCGCAAGCAATAACAGGGCTTTGCTGCGTAACCTGGCATTGTTACGTATCACGCTAAGCATAGTTTGCTAGCTAGTGCTTTCTGGCTTGCGGCATATCATCCAGATGCCTATTGCGGCAGCTATAACCATCAGGAAGCTGAGGAACGCACCAATGCTCATGAATCCAAAGATAAAGCCAAACTTCTCGTAGAACATAATATCGTCCGGCTCGCGCAGAAACTCAATAAAGAACCGGAACACGCCATATAGCCCTATAAAACTATAAAATACCAGTCCGTCTTTCTTCAGCTTCTTTAACATGAAGTATCCCACGGCACACAGCACTACGCCTTCAAGAAAGAACTCGTATAGCTGGGTGGGATGGCGGGGAACGCCGTCTGAACCCGGGAAGATCATAGCCCATGGCACAGATGTAGGCTTGCCCCAAAGCTCAGCATTTATAAAGTTACCCAATCTGCCCAAGCCAAGTCCAATTGCCACCAAGGGAATGGCTGCATCGGCAAGAGCATAGAAGCTAAGCTTATTCTTGCGTGCATAAAGGATACCAGCCACTATCACGCCGATGGCACCCCCATGAAAGCTCATGCCTCCTGCCCATGTTACCAGAATCATTAGGGGATGCTGGATGTAGTACAACAGGTTATAAAACACCACATAACCAAGCCTCCCCCCGGCGATAACGCCTACCATCACATAAAAGATGGCAGATTCATATTGCTCGCGGTTAAGCTTAATGTTACGCAGCTTCAGGTTGTAACGATACAGGAAGTAGGCAACTATGAAGCTTAGTACATAAAAAAAGCCATACCAGCGTACCTGCATCGGGTAGCCAAACAACCTGAAGCGCACGATGTCGGGACTGATATTTGGATAGGCAATCATCTTTTGCTCATCTCGCTAAGGCGTTTTACTATAAGCTCCACAGCATCATCGGCAGGGCCGTCAAACTTCTCTACCTGCTTCTCGTGATGCGGCGAAAAAATATTCATAACCTGTGTAGGCGAG
>DIMZ01000149.1:0-2005 GCA_002425825.1 Cloacimonetes bacterium UBA5553
GTTTGCATATAGTGTTTATTAGTAGTAGAGGTCTCGTTTACCTGCCTTCATTTCTGCCAGTTTTTCCATTACCGATTGCTTCATATTGTCGTCTTCTATCTTGGCGGTTTCGTTTATAATAAGCTGTAAACCGGCTTCCAGGGTACGCTTGCTGGAGAAATCATAAAGATACTCGGCAAAGGTTAGTAGGGCATTGGGAGTGCAGAAACGCTTTACAAAGCCGGGCACAGCAAATTCCATAAAGTGTTCACCGGTTCTTCCCGCACGATAGCAAGATGTGCAAAAAGAGGGGATATACCCCCCATTGGCAAGCTCGTAAATAACGTCGTCTAAGCTTCTGGTATCACCCAGCACGAATTGGCTTTTCTTCTTAGATTCATCGTCCTTATGAGCATAGTCACCCACGCCGATGCTGCTGCCGGCATCAATCTGGGAAACACCGTAACGGAGTATCTCGTTGCGAATGGCAACAGGCTCGCGGGCGGTTAAGATCATACCGGTGTAGGGGACGCTAAGCCTTAAGATGGCTACCAGGAGCTTAAAATCCTCATCGGACACCTGATAAGGCGGATGGGTGCTAAAATCTGTGCCATTGGCTGGCTCGATGCGCGGGAAGGATATAGTATGGGGCCCAACACCGAAACGCTCTTCTAAGTGAATGGTGTGGTATAATAACCCCATAACCTCAAAACGCCAATCATACAAGCCCATTAAGGCACCGATACCCAGATCGTCAATCCCTGCCTGCATGGCTCTATCCAGTCCATCCAAACGCCAGAGAAAGCTGCTTTTGGGCCCTTTGGGGTGTAGCTTACTGTAGGTTTCCTCGTGATAAGTCTCCTGAAAGATTTGATAGGTACCGATACCTACGGATTTAACCGTGCGAAAGCCTTCGATGTCCAGGGGAGCAGCATTAATGTTAACGCGGCGTATTTCGCCTTTCTTATATTTAGTATCATATACTGTTTGCACGGTTTCGGCAATGTATTCCGGGCTATACATCGAGTGCTCGCCATACACCATAATTAAACGCTTGTGGCCTGTTTCTACCAAGGCTTTGGTTTCGGCTATAAGATCATCGTGGCTTAGTGTGGCGCGGTGACATTCTTTGTTGGAGATGCGAAAACCGCAATAGACGCAATCATTAATGCATTCGTTCCCCACATACAGCGGTGCAAAAAGCACTATTCTATTGCCGTAGATGCGCTCTTTAAGCTCATGAGCACCCTCTAAAATCAGTTGCTTTGCTNNCTAAAATCAGTTGCTTCAGCTCCGGGTCTCTTACGCTGATAAGAGCAGCAGTTTCATCGGGATTTAATCTTTGCTTATCGAGGCTTTTGGCTATTATCTCGCGAATCCTGCCTTCACTTGCGTTCTTTTGAGCAGCTAACAAAGTTTCAATTTCGCCAGTAGGAATAAACGAACGGACTCCATCGATGCTAATCTTCATTTATGTCTCCTTTGTCTATCTTCAGGGTTGAGGTTTTAACTTTTACAGAAGGTATCTGACCCAGCTTACCGGAAAATGCGCCCATTTCGGCAAGGTTAAGCTCCATAATCAGAAATATCACCGACACTCCCCAATCACGCATGGGATAGCCAACACGCAATAAGATATGCTCTGCATAATTGTGTAACAATTCGGATACGGGATGAAAGGCGTTTTCAATGTCGTCCACAATAATGCTTACTACATGACGCTTTACTAGCATGTGATAACAAATCCTTCGGCTTGCAGATAAGATGTACAATAGCAAAAGAGGCGAAAAGAAGCTTTTCACCCTTGATGCCAGACGTTGTCTCTCATCGCAGGTCTTTCTTATTCTTACAAAACATAGTATCTGCAAGCGTTATTCTTGGCAAGAAAAATCTGTGTAAGCTGTCTGATAATGTAAGATTCTTAAGGCTTCGGGAAAAAGAGGCTTGACAGATATGTACAATTGACAATCATTGCGCATGAGCTTGTAACTTATTGTTATCTTTACCATTAAACAAAGCGAAAGAC
>DIMZ01000149.1:2032-4069 GCA_002425825.1 Cloacimonetes bacterium UBA5553
AAAGCGAAAGACTTATGAAAAAATTAGCTATACTAATCTTGATAATATGCCTGTGCTTTCCCGTATTTGCCGACGACTTCAGTTGGTTTTCTCAAAACGATTCCAGATGGAAATCTGAGCGATTGGGAAGCGGGAAATCATCCATAGGCAGCAGTGGATGCGTGTTAAGCTGCCTTTCAATGCTGCTGAATAACGAAGCCTCAAACCCACACATGACACCTGATCGCCTGAATGACTGGTTAAAAAAGAATGGCGGATATTCCGGATCAAACATGCGCTGGCAAGTACCTGGAGAGATTGATGGTAGCGGCTTGGGACTGGAACTCGTAGGTCAGAGCACAAAGCGCAATGACTGGGAGTTTCTTTCGGGAGAACTGGCAAAAGGAAACAAGGTAATAGTAAAAGTAGCCGGAAGACGTAGCCATTGGGTATTGGTTGTAAGCCGTGATGGTGATCCCGATAAACCAGAGTCATATTTAGTTAACGACCCCGGTATGAAGAAGTTTGAAAAAAGAACTTTAGGTTATTGGGGCGGTTTCCGCTCTGCAAGGTCTTATTCCGGTAATTGGCTGAATGAAGAAGCCTTCGATTTGGAAAGTGAGATCTACGTAGTACCCGTTCAAAATGATGAATACTTTTTGTATGACATACACAATCTCCCTCATCCCGCAGACGTTTATGTAACCCTAGAAAACAAGCTGCCGGTGGATATTTCTGGATACTTCATATTAGGAATGTTCGATGCAGAAGGAAAGTTCCTGCGAGCGGTGGATTATGAATACAACAGCGTAACCGCCAGTGGTACCTTAGACCTTTTATATGAACTGCCAGACGTAAACCCACTTAATGAAGACAAGCATAACCTGCGAATTGTGTATAGTAAATACTTCTCCGATATGCCTTCTATGTACGACACCACATCTCTGGTGAACAAGGGCGTGATAAATCACACCATAAACAGCGATAAGTAATGCAATCTCGTAAACATAGCAGCTAAATTATTGCACAGCTATTATCTCGTGCAGCAGATAAAGGGGAGACAAGCTCCCCAATATTTTTAATTAAGCTACCCTAATTGCTAAAAAAGGGCTTTAACCAATACTGTAGGTTCAAGGCGAAACAATGAGCCTTTGCCTTCGAAGAAATGATGATCTTTAATCAGGTGAATGTTCAGTGAAGTCCAGCTGACAGATTCGTTATTCTCCAGATTGGTAAGCTTAGTGATGGCTTTTCGATATAGCCCGCCATGAGCATAGGGGCAAGGCAGTTTACCGCGAACTACATCGGTTTCAAGTTTGTAGCAGTTGTCGATTATAATCGAGCCGTCAAAAGTGCTGAAACTGGCATCGGTGAAGTATTGCATTCTGTCGGCAATATCTTCGGCAGTATAGCCAAGCTTTTCCAGTTCCTGTTCATCGGCAGCAATGATGGTGCTCAGGCTGCGCTTATCATTTCCAATAAATCCGTGAAGCGTTATTGCTCCCGGGAGCATCCTTTTGCGTACGCGTAATTCCTGTGGTGTTTCTTTCATTTTCATCATCCAAAACTGTCGTAGTAGATTTTGTCTTTTGCTATTCCGTTATCCATTAGTGCTTTGGTTACGGCGTTAATCATGCCCGGACTGCCACATAGGTATGCTTCCGTGTTCTTAGGGTCACGGATTGTATCTTTGAAGTATGGCATCACAAATCCTGTTTTGCCATCCCAGTTGTCATTAGGATCTGGTTGAGATAACACCGGTTCATAGCGGAAGTTTGGGAATACCTTTTCCAGAGCCTTAAATTCATCTGTCAGGTATAAGTCCTTACGTGTTCTTGCTCCAAAGAAGTAGGTCATCTTTCTTTCTGTTCCTACAACCTGCAAGTGTTCCAGGATTGACTTTATGGGGGCTTTACCAGACCCTCCGGCTACAAAGATGACATCAGCATCTGTGTCGCGTAAAAAGAAATCACCATAGGGGCCGGTTAGAGATACTTTATCCCCCACCTTTAGATACTTATGAACCCAGGTAGTGCATATTCCCTCCGGAACATAACG
>DIMZ01000145.1:0-291 GCA_002425825.1 Cloacimonetes bacterium UBA5553
TATATCGGCATAGGTCATGCCTGCATGCTCAATTTTGTGTACTCGTTCGTCTCCGGGCCCACCTGCTCTGTCGAACTCGGTGGCATGAATATGCACAACCAATGGCTTCTTAGAAATCTGTTTTGCCAGCATGCCGCTTGGATAAGTTAACCAATCGTGCGCATGAATCAGATCATAATCCAGAGTCCGGGCAAACCTATCTGCTCGCAGAGTATATTCTTGCACTTTGCGCATCAGGTCTTCATCACCTATCAGGTTGGTGGTCATTTCATCCCAAAGCTCCTGTTCTCC
>DIMZ01000145.1:356-498 GCA_002425825.1 Cloacimonetes bacterium UBA5553
GTCTGAAGCTGCATATAGCTTTATATCTCGCAAACTAAAATACGTTTCCGGATTGGCATTGATGCCAATGTACTCCAAGCGTTCATTAACGGTTGTAAATGTGCGCCGATTGTATTCCTTATGCATTAGCGGATCAACGAAC
>DIMZ01000145.1:505-2955 GCA_002425825.1 Cloacimonetes bacterium UBA5553
CTACGTCACTCTCCTCGCGCAAAGGGAAATATACCAATTCCTTTGTAGGAAGAACGAGGTCAACTTTTATGCCTTGTGCCAAGAGAGCTTTTACCATGCCATAACATGCCATGCCCAATCCACCGGATATAAGCGGGGGAAACTCCCAGGTGAACATTAATACTTTCATTCTTGCTCCCCTAGTTTGGCTATATAGCTTTCTATGTTATAAAGTGCCGCAACGCTCCAAGCCTGTGCTGGAGCACCTTTGGGGAAATGAGGCGAATCTCCATCCCATATCTCTGCCACCGAAGCTATATGACCTCGCATAAAGCTTTGCCTGAAGGTTTGGATGAATGAGCTCAGCGTTTCCCTAATCTCACAGTTTTGCCTCACACCCAAATAGGTTTTTATATATAAGCCACAGAATGGGCCCAACAGCCATGCCCATACACTGCCATTATGATAAGATAAATCTCGCTCTCTCTGCGTTCCATAATACTTCTTTCGGAAGCGCATATCTCGCGGACTAAGGGTTCTAATTCCATAATTAGTGTACATTTCCATGAAGGCACGCTCGAGCACCTTTTCCATTTTATCACGGCTAAGTACCGGCCAGGGAAGCGATAGGGCTATAATTGAATTGGGACGTATCTCAATAACCGGTTCATTACCCTTTAGCCTATCTGCCAAAAAGCCATCATTCCAGAACTTCTGGAAAGAGTCTTTCACCAGTTCCTTCAGCTCAAGCAATTGTGGCAAAGCATTATTTGCTTCGCCGGTGGCACTGCTAAGCGCTAAACACATTGCATGATAGCTGCACAGTGCATTATACCACAAGGCATTTATCTCTACCGGTGCTCCACTCCTGGGTGTAATTGGTTTGCCATCGATGCGAACATCCATCCAAGTGCCATGAGCAAAGTCTTCATGCAACTCAATCAGCCCATCTTTCCTAACGTCAAACTGATAGGTGAAGTTATTTATGATAGCAGTCAAAATCTTTTCACACAAAGCTATCTTTTCTCGCCAGTAATCGATGTCTTGCTTCACCTTGCCCAGCTTCCACAGCAGAATCATATACCACAAGGTGGAGTCCACCGAGTCATAATTTGCTTCTCTACCTGATTCTGCCCNNGCCAGCATATTGGGGATAAGACCATTTTTTAGAAATCCACTGTATTTGTTTAAGATACGCTCAACCGTGTCTATCATTGTTGGATTGTGTAACAAAGCATTTAGCACCACCATGGTATCTCTGCCCCATGCTCCGTAGAACGGATAACCCGCTACAACATCGTCGTTAGCCAGAAAGTCCGACAGGGAGAACTCCAGTATCTTCATATACTCATCGTGCTTAAAGAGATAGTTGTCGTCATAATCCAGCTTGCTAAGCAAAGTATCATCTTTATCCGGTAGAAGCGGTTTATCACTTGGCATTGGNNTTGGCAATGCAGAGTATCTGTCCAATATCCGCTGCACTACAGCACTGGCATCATCGATGGGAGAATCGCTGAACAGCAGATAATTGCTCTCCCCCACTTTTAGATCAAATCCCATTTGGAACAAGCTAATCTGATCTCCAACTCCCGCATATCCGCTCATCACTTCCCAGGGATAAAATACATTGTAGTAAACGTATCGATTCAACATCACTTCGCCCTGGAGTAATGCTCCATGCACCTGAACTCCGTTGTCTTGCCTCAATGCTGAGAAGCTTACAAACTCGTCAGCATTATCTGTGCTAAATTCTGTCTTAAGGTTTTGCGAGCTAAGCCTTTCACTTGCTTTGGGGTCTGATGAAGTGCGTTTCACAGCTATGCTGGTGTCGAATTGAGCATGGTCCAATGAGCCGGGCTGATTCATCTCATGGTGAGGGCTCATAGTAAACTTGGGGTGAAACTCAAAATGCAGACGATGATGACCGAGATTCGTGTATTTTATAAGAATCGTATTGGTTAGCTCGTCCATCATCATTTCCTTCATTACCAATATGTCATTTTGATGTGGTAATGCGGAGTAAAGAAAAGCGGGATAAGGGCGTAACCATGGTTTAACGAGATGCAAAAAGCCTTCTGGATATATGCAATTGCTGTAGTTGTTACTATCGAGGTGGATAACCTCACCTCGCCATTCTACTTTTTCTTCGATGCCCGCAACCAGATGGGTACGGTTAAAAGCCTTGTCGCTGGCAATCAGCAAGCCATGATACTTACGCTGGTTAATCAGATTTCCCGTTCCCAGAGCGTAGGCTCCTAAACGATTGGTAAGTATCCACTCATGGTGGTGAGTTTCCATGAAATAGTTATTCATCGAACCCCCTTTAAAATCTCAATTAATCTCATGTGTTGATTTATTTCAATAGTCTGAATCTCGTCAAGTTATTTTTAGCTTATCATCGCATTTCTCGCCAGTACAATAGGCTTTCAATATTTAGATGCAAGCTCAATCAAGTCTTAGTTAGCTGTTTA